>CAYNNM010000031.1:4484-8769 GCA_964398575.1 uncultured Methanosarcinales archaeon | reverse complement strand
TCTCCTTCTTCGACGAGCCTGACTGCGGGAGTATCCTCTTTATCTTCCCGACCATCTCCGAGAAATCGATACTGTCGCTCGATTCGCCCTCTATCTTATCTATCGCTTTCTCGATGCAGTCTATCCCTTCGAGAAGAGCGGATATCACATCCCCTTTCGCGTGGAGCTCGCCATCCCTTATCTTTCCGAGTATGTTCTCGAGCTGGTGCGAGAGCTCAGAGAGATTGGTGAATCCGAGCGCCGCCGAGTTTCCTTTAATGGTATGGAAAGACCGAAATAGCGAATTGACGACATTCTTATCATCAGGATCCTTCTCGAGAGAAAGGAGAGAATTATTTATGTTATCCGCGTGCTCGCGAGCCTCCGCGACGAATTCCCCGACATACTGCGATAGCGATGCATCCATCCTTATCAATCCTTCACGCCTTCTCTATGGCCTCCGCGATCTTCTCTGCGAGGTGATCGAGAGGGACTATCTCATCGACCACTCCTGCCTTCAGCGCAGAGCCTGGCATCCCGAATATGACGCAGTCCTTCTCGTCCTCGACATACACCTGGCCTTTTCCTTCCTTCACTTTCCTGGCACCCTCTGTCCCATCCTCTCCCATCCCCGTGAGTATGATGCAGACAGTCCTCTTACCGTATATCTCGACCACTGACTTTATCGTGATGTCAGCATACGGCCGAAGGCCAAGGATAGCAGGATCAAGCGAGAGGGATATGAAGCTTTTCACCTCATTCTCGACTCTCGCGCTCTTGACAAGCATATGGAATCCGCCCGGAGCGATATAGACGACACCTTCCTTCACTTCCTCTCCGTCGATGGCCTCCTTCACAGCCATCTGCGAGAGGACATTGAGCCTCGATGCGAGCGCCTGGGTGAAACCAGGAGGCATATGCTGGACGACGAATATGGGTGCAGGAGTGCTCTTTGAGAATCTCGGTATTATCTGCTCGAGTGTCGCAGGCCCGCCTGTCGAGCTCGCGATGACGACAGCCTTCTTCCCCTCTCCCCTGAATTCGAATGAGATCGGCTCGACCTTCCTTATCGCGATCTTCTTCGAGCGATGCGCCGCCTTTATCTTCGCGACTATCTCTTCCTTTATCTTCATTATGTCGAGCGAGATCGTTCCCGAGGGCTTTGTCACAAAATCGACAGCCCCGTTCTCGAGGGCCTCCATAGTGAGCTCGCCGCCTTTTTTCGTCAGGGCAGAGAGCATAAGCACCGCTGTCGGAGCCCTCTTCATTATGAGCTTAAGAGCGGATATCCCATCCATCTCAGGCATCTCGATGTCGAGGGTTATGACATCGGGCTTCAGCGTCATCGCCTTATCGACTGCCTCGACGCCGTCTTTCGCTGTGCCGCACACAGTGAGCTCAGGGTCGCCGCTCACTATGATAGAAATCATCTTCCGCATGAATGCCGAATCATCGACTACGAGCACCGATATCATAAGAGCACCGCCGGTTCCCGGATGGTTCCCATCCGCCCATCGCGCACAGGAAAAGAAAAATCACTTCTTGAAGTTGTCAACCACATTGTTGATCTCTTCAGGCTTGAATGGCTTTGTGATGAAATCAGTAGCGCCTGCGGAGACTGCCTCATCGACTATCTTCTCCTGTCCGCCGACCGATGTGCACATGACGATCTTCGCCTGGGGGTTTATCTGGCGTATGCCTTTCAGGGCGTCGATCCCGTTCATCACAGGCATTATGACATCCATGAAGACCAGATCAGGCGTTATCTCCTTGTACCTCGAGATAGCCTCCTCGCCGTTCGATGCCTCGACAATCGCGCAGTCCTTCTTCGTGAGGATATTCTTTATCATAGTCCTCATAAAAGCAGAATCATCGACAACCAGTACCTTAAGACCCATCAATACACCTCCTTTTTTCAGGGAAACAAGCAATATTTATAAATAAATGAAGTAATTTATTTATAAAACTTTTGTTTGCGTTTGGACAATATTTAAATAGTGCCAGATTCAAAAATATAGAGAAAAGAGGTGAACAATGGATGCAGGCAACACAGAGCTAGATATCCTTAGGGAAATAGGGAGCATCGGCTCTGGACAGGCAGCTACTTCTCTCTCGGAACTCCTCGGAAAGAAGATAAATGTGGTCATCGAGGAGGCGAATTTCGTCCCGATAACCGAATTCACTGATCTTGTCGGCGGGGCCGATAAGGTCGTCGTCGCGATATACTGCGAGCTCTCAGGAGAGGTGAGCGGGATGATGCATATGATGTTCGCCCGCGACAATGCTCTTCGCATGGTCGATCTCCTGATGGGAAAGCAGCACGGCGAGACGAAGATAATCGAGCAGATGGATGAGTCCGCATTCAAGGAGGTCGGCAACATCCTTTTTGGGGCATACCTCACCTCGCTCTCGAATATGCTCGAGATAAAGGTCCTGTTCTCTGTCCCGAACATAGCGCACGATCTTGCCGGAGCCATCCTCGATTTCTCTCTTGTCAAGCTCGCATCGAAAGTCGAGCGCGTGATGACGATAAAGACCCGCCTCGAGATAGAGGGCGAGTCGATAGAGGGGAGCCTGATAGCTCTCTTCGACAATGAGGCGATGGAACGGATCACAGGAACGATAAAGGAGAGGTATCTTAAGAGCTAAGCTCAGAGAGGCGAAGAAGATGGAGATGCAGCCGAACCAACTGAATGAGATCGTCAAGGATGCCCTCGGAGAGATAGCGAATGTCGCGGGCGGGATAGCGACGACTGCGCTCGATAAGCTATTCGCTGACGAGATAAAGCTGAACATAATGGGCCAGAAGCTGCAGCTCGATCTTAACATCACTGATTTTGTCAACATGAATTCCCTGAATTCGCTCTTGGTCCCGAAAGAGGAAGTCATCCTCATATCGAGTCCTATGAAGACAAGGGAACTCGACGGAGAGATAACGATAACTTTCTCGATGAAGAGCGCGCTTATCCTCGCGAGCCTCTTCGAGCACAAGCAGAGCCTCTATGAGATGCTCGCGGAAGAGGACCAGATAGCTCTTAAGAGGATAGGGCAGGTACTTCTTGATTCCTACCTCTCCGCATTCTCGACTTTCCTCGACATACCGACGACGCACTCAGAGTCGAAGATGTATGTGCTTCGCGCAGATAAGGTGCTGAAGTTCCTGCAGGAGACTGTGGACAAAAGGGTGCAGAACTCGATGATGTTCCAGACCAAATTCAAGGTTCCGCGGACAGAGATATATGGTGAGTTCGAGCTTCTTTGCACACTCAAGAACCTCGCTCCAGTCATCCAGGGAATCGAGCGCAAGCTCGGCGTCGGAACAGACAGAAACGGAATAAAGCAGACAGACTATCTTAAGCTCTCCGACGGCAAGGAGATAAAGAATCTCGATGAATTGATATCTGCATTAAGGTCGATGCCTGATGGGGTATTCACCACCTATGTCAATCAGTCGAAGAACACATTCGCCGAATGGGCCGGGCGGGCATACCATAACGATGATATGGCTAATCGCCTGAAGTACAGGACGACGCGTTCCGATATGCTCTCCGCGCTCATCAAGGAGAAGGATAAGCTCGATTCCGCAAGCAAGCAGAAAGAGGAGACAGAGAGATTCGAGGATGTGATATCGAACGCGAAGGACGATTACAATGCGGTGAAGGGCATGCTTTCTGAGTTCCGCAAGCTTGGCAAGGATGTGACTTATCCTGAGATAACCATCGAGAGGGTGCCGGCGAAGATAAAGCTCGCCGAGGCGACGAAGAACCTCGATGATGTCCAGAAGGTCCAGAACCTGATATCTGACATAAAGAAGCAGCTGGCTGCGCTCTAGTGGGGTAATGATGTTCGGATTCGGAAAGAAGAAAGAAGAGAAGAAAGGGCCCGATGTAGAGCCTCTCTCGGATGGCTCTGACCAGAATCCCGTCGAGACTCCTTCGCAGGAGATGGCATCGACCGGGAACGCTTCTGTAGATAAGGTCGCGGCCGATGTGATGAAGCTGAAGATCCAGTTCGAGTCATTGGGCGAGTTCCGGAACGCCATGAACGAGAAATTCACGCGTTTTTCTGAGCAGATAGGCGAGCTTCGCTCGATGATAATCGAGCGGGACAAGACATTCCAGCACATCGAGGCGCAGGCCGTGAAAGCGACTGATCTTGTCGAGACAGTGCAGCCGGACAAGCTGATGGTCGAGACAAAGAGGCTCGATGGGAAGATCGAGGCGCTGAAAGCCAACATCGAGTCGAACGAGGCCATAATGAACAACATGATGGCTGAGATGAAGGAGATGAGGAACAAGATGTCTCT
>CAYNNM010000031.1:0-4474 GCA_964398575.1 uncultured Methanosarcinales archaeon | reverse complement strand
CAAGATGAACGAGGACATGATGAAGGAGATAAACGACATGCGTAAGCTTAAGGCCATCATCGAGAAGCACGCGGATAAGGTCGAGACCATCTTCATGGATGTCCAGAAGAGCTTCAATGATTTTAACCAGATGAAGGGAACGATGGATGAGATGCAGAGGATAGTGAAGCCCGTCGGCAACGAGATAGACAGCCTGAAAGTGAAAGTGGCCGAGGGCGCGTCGAAGAAGGAGGTATCTGACTTGCTTGGCAAATTCCAGGAGTTCGAGAAGCACATGAGCAAGGTGGTCGATCTTCTCGATAAGCGGACAGAGTCAGCACCGAAGGAGATGAGCGCGAAATTCGAGATGATCGAGAAGGATTACACCGCGAAGATAAACGAGCAGCTGAAGAAAGCGAATGAGGCTGCCCAGATATTCAAGCAGCTCGAGACAAACGCTCCCGAGCTATTCAAGAAGCTGAAACTCGATAAGGTCGTCGAGAAAGTCGAGGTCGGAAAGCCAGACACATCGAATCCCGATGTCGATGCCAAGAAGAAGGAGGATTCGAAGGAGCTCTCGAAGAATGAGATATTCAAGGGAGACGAGAAGGCTCCTCCATCGCAGGGCGGGGCAGCGCAGCCAGCGCCATCTTCAGCTCCATCATCCCAGCCTTCGCAATCCGCTAAGCCATCCGCAGCCACGTCTGAGAAGAGCGCATCGGAGCCAAAGCCATCGGGGGGATAGGCTTTTTCACTGCCTTCGCGAAGCCCGCGCCATAGGTATGGGCAAGACCAGTCAAAATGGAGAATGATCAGCTATCGATAGCAGCGAGAGAATTCGTCGAGCAGATGCAGGGCTCCTGGAATCACGAGGACTGGCAGTCATTCCTCAACTATCTCGCTGACAAGGGAATCTCTGTCTCGGAGGATGAGGCAGGGGAGCTTCTTGAGAAGGAGAAGACAGATTTCTGGAAGAGAAGGGAGGACGAGTCAAGCGTTTCTTCCTCTGATTCCGGGAATAGCGGCTCTTCGGATGCTCTCCCGAGCGAAGAATCAGTCTCTCACATCGATTCCGCTATCGAGGTCGCGGAGAGAAAAGAGCAGCCTGCATCGCCCGACACAAAGAAAGGCGATGGATTAAAGGAGAAGCTCACCTCGGGCGCGAAGACTGCGAAAGAGAGGATAGGCACAGCATATTCCTCGATAAAGAAGATGGTTCTCGATGCGAGCGCGAAGATGAGAAAAGCCGAGAAGGAAGGGATAGAGAAGCTTCCTGAAGCGATGAAGGATGAGGTCATCTCGGTCAAGGAAGGCATCGCAAATTCAGTGAATGCAGCTCCAAAAAGCGAGAAGAAGGGGTTCCTCAAGACCGGAATATCGGGCTTCGACTCGCTTCTCTCGAAAGGGATTCCAAAGGGGATATCACTTCTTCTTGTCGGGGGCCCAGGATGCGGAAAGACGACATTCGGCCTGCAGCTTCTCGCGCAGGCGGCGAAACGCGGAGAGAAGTGCATCTATATGTCATTCGAGGAGAAAGAGGAGCAGCTGGCATCGCACCTTGAGAATTTCGGATTCGACCCGAAGAGGATGATCGCGGATGGCAATCTTGTGATAAAGCGCTATGACCCATTCATAATCTCGCAGTCTGTCGAGGCCCTTCTCGCCGAGGCCAGGGGAGAGCTCCTCATAAAGATAGATAAGATAGAGCAGTTCATACCGAAAGGATTTGTCCCTGATATGATAGTTCTTGATTCCCTTTCTGCTGTCGCAGCGGCATTCGCAGGGAAGAAAGACGGATATCGCATATACATAGAGCAGCTCTTCCGCTCCCTTGAGAGGACAGGGGCGACAAGCTTTCTCATAACAGAGACATCATCGAACCTGAAGAGCTACGAGAGCAGGGTCGAGGAGTTCCTCGCCGATGGTGTCATATCATTCTACAATATCAGGAAAGGAAGCATAAGGGTAAAGGCTCTTGAGATACTCAAGATAAGGGGAGTCAATTTCCGGAAGAAAATAGTGCCATTCGACATCATAGAAGGCGCGGGGCTCGAGGTATACCCTATGGAGGAGATATTCACGAAGAAAATGTAACAAGTTGGATTTGGTGTCCCATTTCGCTGAAAAGTTATCCCGTTTCGTCCCATTCCGATAACAAACTATTTAAATCAGATAAATACCTCAAAAGCGAATGGGAACTATAATCAGCTCGAAGATGCAGAGCAATGGAAAGGTCATTTTCGAGGTCAGCCTGGACTACGATGAGGCGATACAGCTGCAGGGAAGGATGGATAATGTCCACATATTCTCTGACAGCGCGCCATTTGTCACTGCGAATATCAGCCAGAGGGGCCGGAACGAGTCGACAAAGTACTTTTTGATACCGAGGCAGCTAAGGAACAACCTGCGCCTCGATGGCGACATAAAATGCCAGAAGATAGAGACAAAGACAAAAGTAATATTTATATACTCCTACGATAGGATTAAGGTCTAAAAGAGGTGAATTATGGAGAGGGTGAAGACCGGTATTCCGGGTTTTGATGAGATGATGCAGGGCGGATTGATCCCTTTCTCGACAAATCTTCTTACAGGCGCTCCCGGAACAGGAAAGACAGTATTCTCCCTCCAATATCTCTATAATGGGGCCACGCAGTTCAACCAGAAAGGGCTCTACATAAGCTTCGAGCAGAAAGAGGAGGACTTGATCGACCAGGCGAAGGAATTCGGCTGGGATATGCCAAAGCTCATCAAGGAGAACAAGATAGCAGTCTATTCTGTCCCTGTCAACATCCTTGACGAGGAGATTGTCGGGATGGTGCTTCGTCTCATCGAGTCATTCAAGCCAGAGCGCCTGATAATCGACTCGATATCCACTTTCGCGATATCTGCCCCGATGTACGCCAATCTCTCGCGCGTCAATGTGACTAATGCTTCCAAGTACTTCATCTACAAGTTCGTGACCGATGTCAAGAAGATGAACTGCACCGCGATAATAACATCAGAGCTCCATCAGGATGACTGGCTATCGAAAGACAGCATCGCGGAGTTCGTTGTCGATTCTGTCACGGTGCTGCGCTACTTCGGCGCGATGGGAAGCTCATCGAGGACAATATCGATAAAGAAAGCGCGCCAGACGAAATTCGACGAGTACATACATTCATTCGAATTCAAGAACGGAATAGACATCCATCTCAGCGAGAAATTCGAGTTTTCAGGGAAGTAGTTTTGGTTCTTAAAATGGAGAGGGTTCCAACAGGGGTCAAGGGCTTCGATGAGCTTGTGGAAGGAGGTTTCCCAAGAGGGCATACCATCCTTCTCTCAGGCTCAGCCGGAGCGGGTAAGACCCTCTTCGCATTGAGTTTTCTTGCGGAAGGGATGAAGCGGGGAGAGAAGTGCCTCTATGTATCTTTGGAGCAGAAGGAATCTGAGCTTCGCGCGCAGGCGGCGCAGATAGGGCTCATCCTCGATAACTCGGAGAATCTCAAGATAATCTATATCGACATCCGGCAGCTGAACTCCTGGGTCATCGATGAGCTCTTCAAGGAGATAACTAACAACAAGATCCAGCGCCTCGTCCTTGATTCCCTGACTACCCTCTCAGTCTACGCCCCGCTCTACCAGATATCCTATGAGACTGCGATAAAGATGGTGAGCAACGAGACCAAGATAGTCTCTCCTGTCGTCATCGGCGACAACCTCTCGAAATACTTCATCTACTCATTCATATCGAGGATAAGGAGCACCGGCTGCACATCTATCCTTCTCTCTGAGATAGCGGATAAGTCAGGAGCTCTCTCGTCGGATTCTGTCTCGGAGTTCATGAGCGACGGAGTGGTCCTCATAACCTTCGAGTCGATGGGCGGGGCGTATTCGCGTTCCCTGATCGTCCGCAAGATGCGCGGGACAAAGAACGATGAGGACATACATCCTCTCGAGATAAGCAAGGACGGCCTTGTGATACATAAGATATTCTGATCCTTCTTCTTCAGAAAATGGCGAATTCGAGCGCGAGGGCCGCAAGCGTCGCGAAAAGCGTGACTGCAGTCGTCAATGATCCGTAGTAGATGAATTTCCAGTAAGTTATCCTGTATCTCTTGTGCCGCAGGATGTTCATCCACATTATTCCTGCGAGAGCGCCTATCGGGGTTATGTTCGCGCCAAGATTCGAGCCAGCCGCAGTCGAGAGCGCGGCAGCGAGAAGCCTTTCGCCAAAGAGGCCTGACATCATCGATGCGAATGCAGCTGACATCGGGATGTTGTTCAGGATGTTCGCGGAGAGCGTGGATGCTATGCCATAAGAGATGACTGTCCCTTCTTCGCTCGCCCATCTCCCCAATGCTTCAGCTGCGCTATCCAGGATCCCGTGCGTCTCCATAGCGTGCACCATCACGAAGAAGGAGAGCACGAATGGGATTATGGACCAGGGCATCTTCACAAAGACATCTTTTAGCGCAGCCTTATGCCTCCTTGCCCGGAATAGGATCATCACGAGAAG
>CAYNNM010000030.1:0-8946 GCA_964398575.1 uncultured Methanosarcinales archaeon | reverse complement strand
GTGCGATTTTATGCAGTTCGATTTCTCGGCGCACGCAGGGATGCGGGAGCTCCACGATCTCGTCAGGAAAGTGAGGCCGAAGAAGCTCATACTGAATCACGGCGATGAGATGGCAGAGAAATCGCTCGCGCTTTTCGCCGGAGAGCTCGGCATCGAGGTGTTTGTCCCGAAGCTCGGAGAGGAGATAGAGCTGTAGCTATGGCTCCATAAGATGCAACGATCATTGAGGGCACAATGCAAGAATCACACGCATCCGAGATAATCCGGATATTCGAGGGATCGGAGAAGAAGGATGCCCAGGCGCTCGACCGCGCGAAGAAGGATGTCGCGAAAAGATACAGGCTCCCTATCCCGACGAATATCGATCTCTACACAAGCCTGCCGGAGAGCACTGCGGAGAGATACAAGAGACTTCTCATCACAAAGCCTGTCCGCTCGATATCCGGGGTCAGCGTTGTCGCGATAATGACAAAGCCCCGCAGATGCCCGCACGGAAAATGCTCGTTCTGTCCCGGCGGAGTCAATTCTCACTTCGGAGATGTCCCGCAAAGCTACACTGGCAACGAGCCGGCGACGATGAGGGCGATCCGCTCAGGGTATGACCCGTATCTCCAGGTATTCGGCCGACTCGAGCAGTTCGTGGTGCTCGGCCAGATGCCTGAGAAAATAGAGCTGATACTGATGGGCGGGACTTTCCTCTCGTACCCGAGAAAGTACAGGGAGAATTTCATAATGAATGCATTCAAGGCGATGAATGACTTCTCTTCGCTCTTCTATCGGAGAGGCAGGTTCGATCTCACCAGATTCAAGGAATTCTTCCTCCTGCCAGGGTCTGTCGAGGACAAGGCAAGGGCAGCGAAGCTTCGCAGGAAGATACTTCTCCTCAAGAAAAGATCAAGCCTCAAGAAAGAGCAGATGCGCAATGAGTCATCGAACATCAGATGCGTCGGATTCACGATCGAGACAAGGCCAGATTATGCCGGAGTGAAAGAGGCTAAAGAGATGCGGGATTACGGGACGACCCGTGTCGAGATAGGTGTGGAATCGATATATGACGATGTCCTGAAAAAATACAAGCGAGGCCAGACTGTACATGATTCGATATCCGCGACAAGGGTGCTTCGCGATTTCGGATTCAAGATAGGATACCATATGATGCTTGGCCTATCTGAGAAAAGGCGCGACATCGAGATGTTCCGCGAGCTTTTCGCAAGCGAGGCTTTCCGGCCGGATATGCTTAAGATCTATCCCTGTATGGTTTTCCCCGGGACCGAGCTCTACTGCGAATGGAAGAAGGGCAAGTATGCGCCGCTCTCGACAGCCGGCGCCGCAGAGATAATCTCGGAGATAAAGCGGGAGATACCGCGATACGTCCGCATAATGAGGATACAGCGGGACATACCGTCGAATATAGTCGCAGGAGGTGTCGACCGAACGAATCTTCGCCAGTATGTCGACAGATTGCTTGCGGACAAGAAGATAAGATGCGGCTGCATAAGGTGCCGCGAGGTCCGCGGAAGGAAAGCGGGTAAGATCGACATCATTGTCCAGAGATACGAGGCATCAGGCGGCCACGAGTTCTTCATATCCGCGGAGGATATCAGGCAAGACATCCTCCTTGGTTTCATACGATTGAGATTCCCGGCGACATACCTCACGAAGGAGGTGACGAAGGATTCAGCTCTTGTGCGCGAGCTCCACGTCTACGGCACAGCGACAGCGATCGGTGAGGAAGGCGATGTGCAGCACAGAGGGATAGGCAAGCTCCTTGTCGCGAAAGCAGAGGAGCTGGCGAGGAAAGATGGGAAGAAGAAATTGGTCATAATATCCGGCATAGGTGTTCGCGGATACTACAGGAAACTCGGCTACAGAAAAGACGGCACCTATGTCTCGAAGAGACTGTGATTGCTCTGATTGTTTTTTCTGATTGTTTTTCCAAGAACCAAGAAATAACGATGAAATAAGAACTATGAATGGAATATCAAACCCCAACAGGCCATTCCTTGCGGAATGGCCCGGGTTGGGGAAAAGAGGTGATTGCGAGATTTAGTGAGTACTCGAAAGTAAAAACCCATATATAAACATTTCTATTTTTTAACTATTTTAAAATACTAAATAAATGATATAAAAAATATATCGTTAATAAGAATGCTTCTTTCCCAAACCCTCAAATTCTGCCACTATGGGCCTTTAGAAGGCATTTTAGAAAGCAAAGCTTTATATATAATCCAGTATGAAAAATACCCAGATTCTCAATATCTTTTGGGGGTTTTAAGCTTTAAAATGAACGAGGAGAATGGCGAGAAGGAACGGATAGATGACATTCCGGAAGATGTATCTCTCGACTCCGAGGAAGAAGAGCTTGTCTCCGAAGCGATAAGGAAAGGCATCCTCGCGAAGGGAAGCGGCATCGTGGGCCGCGAGATAAATGATGAGATGCGAAAGAGCTATCTCGACTACGCGATGAGTGTCATCGTCGGCCGCGCGCTCCCGGATGCCCGCGATGGCCTAAAGCCAGTCCATCGAAGGATCCTTTTCGCGATGAATGAGCTTGGGATGCATTACAACAAGCCATTCAAGAAATCAGCGAGGATCGTCGGAGAGGTCCTCGGTAAATACCACCCCCACGGCGACACTGCTGTATACGATTCTATGGTCCGTATGGTCCAGGATTTCTCGCTTCGGTACCCTTTGATCGGCGGCCAGGGAAATTTCGGCTCGATAGATGGAGACAATGCCGCAGCGATGCGTTACACAGAAGCCCGCCTCTCGAAGATAGCTGACGAGATGCTCGCGGATATCGACAAGGACACGATAGGCTTCACTCCTAATTTCGACGGCTCACTGAAGGAGCCGACAGTCCTTCCTGCGAAGCTTCCCAATCTGCTTCTGAATGGCTCGAGCGGAATCGCTGTCGGGATGGCGACAAATATCCCTCCGCACAATCTGGTCGAGGTCGCGAATGGGATAATGCATCTTATCGATAATCCTGATTCTCCGGTCACTGATCTTATGGGGTTCGTCAAGGGACCTGATTTTCCGACAGGAGCGACAATACTTGGCCGCCAGGGGATATATGATGCCTATTCGAGCGGCAAGGGAAGGATAGTTATCCGCGGAAAGGCGAGAGTGGAGGACAGAGGCCAGAGAAAAGCGATAATCGTCGATGAGATACCTTATCAGCTCTCGAAATCCTCGCTCATCGAGGAGATAGCGGCGAAGGTCCAGGAGAAGAGGATCGAAGGGATATCGGAGCTTCGTGATGAGTCTGATCGCGAAGGCATAAGGATCGTCATCGAGCTCAAGAAGGACGCGAATCCCGATGTCACGCTCAACCAGCTCTACAAGAACACGCGCCTCGAGGATTCATTCAATATGATAATGCTCGCTCTCGTCGATAACGCTCCGAAGGTGCTTAACTTGAAAGAGATAATGGAGCAGTATGTCGGCCATCGCATCATTGTCGTCACGAGGCGCGCACAGTTCGAGCTCGGAAAAGCGAAAGAGCGCCAGCACATAATCGAGGGGCTTATCATCGCATTGAACAGCATCGATGAGGTCGTCCAGAAGATAAAGCGCTCGCGCGACACCGATGTTGCGATGAGGATGCTTGTCTCTGACTATTCCCTCTCTGAAGCGCAGGCGAAAGCGATCCTCGAGATGCGCCTTCAGAGGCTTGCTGCGCTCGAGCAGGAGAAGATAAGGACAGAGCACCGGGAGCTTGGCCGCAAGATTGAGGATCTGAACGCGCTTCTAGCATCCGATGAGAGGATACGCGGCGTGATAAAGAGCGAGCTCTCGGAGATAGTATCGAAGTACGGAGATTCCCGAAAGACCGACATAGAGGAAGGTGGCGCGATCCTCGAGGACGAGGATCTCATCAAGGAAGAGGATGTCGTCATCACGATCACCGATTCAGGATACGTTAAGAGGATACCGATCGACACATACAAGCAGCAGAACCGCGGAGGACGCGGAGTGATCGGAGCTGATACGAAGGAGGAGGATGCGGTCCGCGACCTCTATGTGGCATCGACCCACGATTATCTGCTTGTCTTCACTAACAAGGGCGCAGTGCACTGGATAAAGGCATATGAGATCCCTCAGGCATCGAGGACAGCGATGGGAAAGGCGATAGTGAACCTGATCGAGCTCGAGAAGGACGAGCGTCTTGCGGTGACATTGCCCATCCGCAAGTTCCGCGAGGATAACTATCTCGTGCTTGCGACAAGAAGAGGCACGATAAAGAAGACAGCGCTCTCAGAGTACTCGCGACCAAGGAAGGGAGGCATCCGCGCGATAATACTCGAGGAAGGCGATGAGCTTATCGAGGCCAAGATAACGAACGGAAAGAACCAGATAATGCTCGCGACAAGAAACGGCAACGCCGCCCGATTTTCAGAGGAGGACGCAAGGCCGATTGGACGTACTGCGAAAGGCGTCCGCGGGATATCGCTGAAAGACGATGATGAGGTCATCGGGATGATCGTTATCAATGATGAGAAGAACACTGTATTGACCATCACAGAGAATGGATACGGCAAGAGAAGCCCTATCGAGGATTACCGCTACATCAACCGCGGCGGAAGCGGCGTCATAAACATCCAGTGCATAGACCGAAACGGAAATGTCGTGGCTGTGAATGAGGTAAGCGATGATGATGAGATAATGCTTGTCTCGCAAAGCGGAATAATCATCAGGATTCCCGCGAAGACAATATCTGTCATCGGACGGAACACCCAAGGCGTCCGCATAATGAAGCTCGATGATGGAGATAAAGTTGTCGCCTCGAGGAAGATCGTCGGGAACGGCGATACGGTGCAGGAGTGATTATTTCTCGACACAAGCCCTCAAGAACCCATAGAACAATGGCGCTGGCTTCACCAATCTCGACTTGAACTCAGGGTGCGCCTGCGTGGCTACAAAATAAGGGTGATCTTCTAGCTCGATGAACTCGACTAATCTTCCATCCTCGCTTGTGCCGGAGAAGATGAGCCCGCTTTTGCGCAAGGTATCGTGGAAATCAGGATTGACCTCATATCTGTGCCTGTGCCGCTCGTAGGCGACATCCGAATCATACAATGAATGGACTTTCGTTCCCTTCTTAAGAACTGCCTTATATTTCCCAAGCCTCATCGTCCCGCCTTTCTCAGTCACGTCTTTCTGCTCAGGAAGTATGTCGACGACAGGATTTTTGGTCTTCTCATCCACTTCTGTCGTGTTCGCATCTTTCAGTCCGCATACGTTGCGGGAGAACTCGACGACGGCGAGCTGGAGCCCATAGCAGAGGCCGAGGAATGGGACATTATGCTTTCTCGCATACTCTATCGCCTTTATCTTCCCCTCTATCCCGCGGCTGCCGAATCCACCGGGAACGATTATCCCGGAATATCCCTTGAGCTTCTCCTCTGCGTCCTTTACAGAATCCATATCTGTCGTCTCGATGAAATGTATCTCTGCCTTCGCATCGAGGTGCGCTCCGGAATGGACAAGCGCCTCCGCTATGCTGATGTATGAATCGGCAAGCTCAGTGTACTTTCCAGCGACAGCTATCCTGACTGTCTTTTTAGGGTTCTTTATCTTCTCGACAAGCTTCTTCCATTCTCCTGTGTCCGGCTTCATACCGAAATTACTCTCGATTATCCTCGACATCCCCTCTTTCTCGAAATTGAGCGGGATGTCGTAGATTGTCCCGACATCCTTCCCTGAGATTATCTGCCACGGCTCCATATCCGCGAACATCGCTATCTTCTCCTTCATCCTGTCAGGTATCTCTGTCTTGCTTCTTGCGATGACGATATCAGGGGTTATTCCCATCTCTCTCAGAAGGGCTATGTCCCTCTGCGCCGGCTTCGATTTCAATTCACCGACCGAATCGAGGAATGGGACATATGTGAGATGGACATACATTATGTTCTCCTTGCCGACTTCCTTCTTCAATCGCCTCGCGGCCTCGATGAACCACGCGTTCTCGTGGTCTCCTATCGTCCCGCCTATCTCTATCATCATTATATCGGCATCCTCATCTCTCGCTGTCTCGTAGAACTTGCTTTTCGCTTCATCGGATATGTGCGGGAATATCTGGATTGTTTTCCCAAGATAATCCCCGCGCCGCTCCTTGTCGATGACTGACTTGAAGATCTTGCCGCTTGTCAGGTTCCAGCCGAACTTGCAGTCTATGTCGAGGAATCTCTCGTAGTGCCCGAAATCAAGGTCGACCTCTCCGCCGTCATCGAGGACGAAGACCTCACCGTGCTCGATAGGATTCATAGTGCCGGGATCGACATTGAGATACCCATCGCACTTCATCGTGACTATCTTCTTCCCATCCTTGATGAGGCTTCCGATCGCAGCTGTCGCAGTTCCCTTCCCAAGCCCTGAGAGAACCCCGCCTGTCACGATGATCCATTTGGTTTTCTTAAGAATATTCTTGTCTTTGTGCACAAGTTGCATCGAATTTTCATCTTTAAAAAGATTGTGTTATTCCTTTCCGGATGAGAATCTAAGGCAAAATTTTCGAAAAATTTTGCGATACTATCTGCCCACCCGGCCACCCCCTCGCTCGCTTAAGGCTCGCTCCACCTCCCAATTCGCTGCGAGCCGAAGTGATTGCGTGCTTGTTGTTGCCCAGGCTTCAACCCTGTCAGAATATCGCCCTGATGACTCCTTCAAAGACGTGGCTTCCATCGAAACCTGGGATGGGTATCATATTGAATATGAAGAGGAACCCGTTTATGTACCTCGATATGTATGCGTACGGGATGTGTTTCTTCTTCACAAGGTTCCGCTTTATGGCGATATGGCTCGCGAGCCACAACAGGCCATTCACAGCAGGGCCTGAGAATGCGATAAGCGCGCTTGTGCCAGGGTCCGTCGGGGTTATCGCGACAAATGCGGGGACGAAGAATATGAATGGGGAATTGATGAGCTTGAGGATGATGCCGATCCCAAGCCACATATATGCCGCGTAGAATGTCGCGGATATCCCGAAACTCATCGCGACGAACTTATGCCCGAGCTCGTGCAGTATTATCGCAGGAGCTGTCACCATGGCCGCGAACTTGAAAGCGTCCCAGTCGAAACCAGGCCTCCTGTAATGCTCGAGTATGTCCTTCTTCGGCCTGAATTGGCGGAACATCCCCTCGAATATGAAACCGAGGGCCGCGGTCATCACGACCATATCGAATATCTCTCTTGTGCTGATTATCATTCTCTCATCCTATGTGCTGCGTCATCTTCACTCTTAGCTTCAGGTCGACCTTGTGCTTTAGCTCATCCTCGATGCTTTTCTTCATCGAATCGTATTTCTCTTCAGAGAGCTCTTTATCGAGAAGAAGAGTCACACCTACATCTATCTTACCATTCTTATGGAGGTATGTCAATTTCTCTATCTCGCCGTTCGGAGCTATCTCGCGCAGTATTATCCTCTGCGCCTTCTCCTTCGCAGCCTCATTATCGATCGCCTGGTACATAAATACTGTTAGCGGAATAGCGATTAGCGCGAGAAGGAAAGATGTGTTCCTTACCTTTTTCATCATGTCTTTCTTCTCGAATCCCGAATGTATCCTCTCAGGGGCGAATCCCGCGAGCCAGAACACGATGAATCCTGAGAGGACTATCGCGACGATGTTGGCGAGGAAAAGAAGGAATGCTCCGACCATTATCTCGATGCTCTGTAGAGCAATCCCGATCCCGACGACAGAGACTGGCGGGAGTATGGACACTGCTATCGCGACTCCAGGAAGCGTCGCATTCTTCCTTCTCGCGATCGCGTATGCCGCAGCCGCTCCCGATGTCAGGGCAAGAACTATGTCGACTATCGTCGGCTTTGCGCGCAGGAGAACTTCGCTGCTCACCGCAGGCATCGGTATCGCCGCGGCAAAAAGCGCGGCTATCAGCACTACAAGGGAGAATGCTTTCACCTCATCATATATCGAGCGCTTAAGAAGCGGCATCTCCCCGAGGGTTATCGCAAGCGCTATCCCTATCAAGGGCTCCATCATAGGAGCTATCAGCATCGCGCCTATTATGACTGCTATATTGCCGAATATGAGGCCGAATGCCGCGATTATCGCCGAGAGGACAACCATCACATAGAAATCGCGCCTCTTCTTCGACTGCTGGACTATCTCGGAGAATATCTCTTTTCTCTCTCCGTCAGTCACCTCTATTCTCATCTCTTCCGACTGGCCACTCTTTCTTTAAAAATGTTTGCCTGACCTAAAGTATTATATATGATTGGGTTTTCCAGGCAGTATGGCAAAGACAATCGCGCACGGATCGAAAGTCAAGGTACACTACACCGGAACGCTTGATTCCGGAGAGAAATTCGACTCATCGGAGGGCAGAGAGCCCCTCTCTTTCGAGGTCGGGGCAGGCAATGTCATCCCTGGTTTCGAGAAGGGTCTTATCGGCCTTAAGGCAGGGGATGAGAAAGATGTCCACATCCTCGCGAAGGAGGCCTATGGGGGGAGGCACGAGCATCTTCTCCAGAAGATACCTCTGAAGGATCTTCCGGACCACATAAAGTCAGCGAAGAAAGGAATGGTGCTCCGCATGCAGGCTCCAGATGGGCAGCTTATGCAGGCAGTGATAGCCGACATCGATGAGAATGAGATGACACTTGATCTTAATCACCCGCTCGCCGGCAAGAATCTCAATTTCAAGCTGAAAGTGGTCGATGTCGAATAATCAATTCAGCATCTCTTTTAATTTTTTATTCACTTCATCAGGGCTTGCTTTTCCTTTCGCTTTTCGCATCACCTGTCCGACCAAGAAATTGTATGACTTCTCGTTTCCGCTTCTGTAGTCAGCGACGACTGCAGGATTCTCATTGATTGCCTCTTCGCAATATCTCTCTATCTCGCCTGAATCCTGTATCGTCACAAGATTATGCCTCTTCACGTGCTCGTGCACATCGTATGGCTCGACCACCAGAGTCTCCAT
>CAYNNM010000029.1:0-9359 GCA_964398575.1 uncultured Methanosarcinales archaeon | reverse complement strand
TTAGGGAAGATTCGAAAAAGACACCGTACAAGATGTTTCTTATCTCGCTTCTCATCATAGCGGCGATAGTCGGCATAGCGAAGATCGCCGAGAAGCCGATATCCGAGGAGCGGATCACTGGCCAGGCAGTCATAGGGAAGACTCCGCTTCCTGAAGAGAAGAAGGATGCGCCCCTGGCAGATGCGAAGACAGACGGCCCTTCGCTCGCAGGACCTGATGCGGCAAGAGTCCCTGGATTCGCGCAGTATTTCACGCTCTCGTCTAAAGAGGTGAATGAGTTCGCGATAGATGACTTCAACAAGGATGGATGGCTCGATATTGTCGTCGGGAAATCGAACACGAGAAGCATACTTTACCTGAACAACAGGAAGAATGGATTCACAGAGGGCTATGATTTCGGAGTCACGAAGACCGGAGCGATAGCGAGCGGGGATATCGATGGCGATGGCGATACTGATGTCATCTTCGGACTCAACGAGGATAACAACTACATATTCTACAATGACGGCGAGAGAGGATTCATAAGGGCTCCGCTCCCATTCAATGTGCCTGGCGAGAACGCGGTGACATCGCTTGCCGTCGGAGATTTCGACAATGACGGCAAGACAGACATCGCGGCCTCGCGCTACAATCAGGGGAACCTCCTCTACATCAATGAGGGCAGCGGAAAGTTCATACGCTCGCCGCAGTTCGGCAGGATGAGGACCGAGCACATACTGTTCGCTGATTTCGACAATGACGGATGGCTCGATATCCTCTCGGCCAACTACAACCAGGACTCATACATCTACTTCAACAGGGGAACGAGGCAGGCGAAACTCTTCGACGAGATCCCGCTGTCCAACGAGGTCGGCAATTTCGTGCGCGCGGCAGCTGCCTGCGACATAGATAACGACGGGATGATGGACATAGTCACAGCGAACTACGAGCAGGAGAGCGTGGTCTACCTGAACAAGGGCGGACGCAGGTTCGAGAAGACAGCTTCCTTCGATAAGGGAAATGCGGTCACTGTCGTCTGCGACGACTTCAACAGGGACGGATGGACTGATGTCATCATTGGAAAATACAATGAGAAGAGCTTCCTCTACCTGAACAACAGGACGGGCTTCATAAGAGCGGAGCTCAAGATACCCGGAAGCATAGGGTTGATGAAGTCAGCGGATCTCAATAACGACAGGTATCCTGATCTTGTCGTCGGAAGATACATCGGCGACACCCAGGTCTGGATCAACACTCTCGGCGGGAGAAAATGAGGAAAGAGCACTGGATAATCCTAATAGGTATAGCGGCGGCGCTGATAGCCGGAGCTACGAAGAACATCTTCTTCCAGGAGGAGATTCTTCCGGGCGATGGTGTCAGGATAGAGAATGGCGCGAAGAAAGAGCCTGTGACCGCGAGCCCCGATGCTGTGAAGAAGCTCCCGTACAAGGAGATAAAGCTATCTGAGATATTCTCGCTCGGCGGAGGGCACAGCTATTCCTCGGAGATACTCGATTTCGACAGGGATGGATCGCCTGACATGGCCATAGGCAACTACGACCAGCAGAGCTATGTCTACATAAATAATGACGATAGGACATTCGAGAAATCCCCTGTGCTTCGGAAGGCGAGGACAAAGGCGATTGTCTCGGCGGATCTCAATAATGACGGATGGGATGATCTGGCAGTCGGCAACTACAATGAGAAGAGCGCGGTTTATCTGAACAACAAGGACTACTCTTTCGAGTACCTGCCAGTCCTTGGGACCGGGGCGACAGAGGCGCTCTTGGCAGCAGATCTTGATAATGACGGCAAGATCGATATCTTCCGCGGGACGCGGGAGCAGGGGATATATGTCTACAGGAACATCGACGGAAGGGATTTTGAGGAGAAGAGGATAGTCTCCGAGAAGATGCAGATACGCTCGCTCACTGCCTGCAGGCTGAATGGCGAGATGACAGACATCATCGTCGGCATAGATTTCAGCAGGAACTACATCCTCAAGAACGAGGGCGACCTCAAGTTCACCCTCATACCGGCGTTCGGAGAGAAGCAGCACACGACATCGATCGCCTGCGCGGACTTCAACAAGGATGGGAAGATGGATGTCGCAGTCGTCGGAAAATCGCAGAAGCCAACTGACCTTACTAGGAACTACCTCTATGTCAATCTTGGGAATTACCAGTTCGACCAGATACTCGAGTTCGGCGAGGCATATACTAGCGTGGTCCTTGCAGATGACTTCAACAGGGACGGGCTTATGGATGTATTTGTCGGCAACTACGAGGCGGACAGCTTCATATTCGAGAATATGGGAGACCTAAAATTCAGGAAGCTTCCTGCCATAGGGAAGAGCTACATCCATTCGGCAAGCTCAGCTGACTTCGATCGGGACGGTTACCCAGACATAGTCATCACGAAGGATGTTATGGACTCGAAAGTCTATGTGAATGGGTGAGTGAATCACGCAACTGCATACGGAAGAAAAAAGAACGTAAATTCTAATAAAAGATTTCTGCAGCCGAATATGGGGTCTTGTGCCCCATATCTCAATGAAAATCTGCGATTTTCAAGCTTTCCTTCGGAAAGCAGCCAGCCGGAGCGAAGCGAAGAGCTAGTTACGGGGTTTTAGGGGGCGTAGCCCCCTAACGCACATTTAAAAGGCTAGCTCTCGGCAGAGAGATAGCTTTATAAAGAACCGTTTTTTCCTGCGAAGTACCAATGATTGATGACGGCTGAAATTGGCCTGAATGAGGGATAGATTGGTTCTATTATCCTTGTGCAACGTTGGAATACGTCTTGGAGGAGAAAGTAAAATGAGCAATGATAAGGTTTTCGAGGCGATAGAGATCGCGAAAAAGACAGGTAAAGTGAAGAAAGGCACAAACGAGGTCACAAAGGCACTCGAGCGCGGGACAGCTAAGCTTGTCGCGTACGCTTCCGATGTCAGCCCAAAAGAGATCGTGATGCACCTTCCTGTGCTCGCTAAGGAGAAGGGAATCCCTTGCTTCGAGATAGGCACCAAGGAAGAGCTTGGAGCAGCCTGCGGGATCAACATACCTACAACCGCTGTCGCTATCGTGAATGAGGGCGACGCGAAAGCGATACTGAAGGAACTGTCGCACAAGAAAGAGTGAGTGATCGAAGATGGCAGCACCAAAAGTGGATAAGGAACTGCAGAAGATCGTCGATGCCGATAAGGGCAGAGGCGGCCGCGCAGGAGCGGAGCAGAAAGGGACAGGAGTCTTCTTCTCTCATGCTGTTCCGGCAAGGGTCGAGGAAGTGATCGGCAACACCGGGACAAGAGGAGAGGCGATACAGGTCCGCTGCAAAGTGCTCGACGGGCGCGATGCGAACAAGATACTGCGGCGCAATGTCAGGGGGCCGGTCAAGGTCGGCGACATCCTGATGCTCCGCGAGACAGAGATAGAGGCCAGGCCTCTGAACAAAGGAGGTCGGAGATAATGGCTGATTGCTCATTCTGCGGAAAGGACATCGAGAAAGGGACAGGGAAGATGTTCGTCAAGAAAGACGGCAAGGTCTTCTGGTTCTGCTCGACAAAATGCGAGAAGAATCTCTTCAAGCTAAAGAGGGTGCCAAGGACCACGAAGTGGACAGCCGAGGCAGCCAATGTGAAGAAGAGGGGCAAACAATGATAGAGCGGACGCTCGTCTTGATAAAATCCGACGGAGTCCAAAGAGGGCTTATGGGAAGGATAATGACCAGATTCGAGGACGCGGGATTCAAGATAGTCGGAGTGAGGATGGTGCATCCGAAGAAGAATGATGCGCTCAAGCACTACACTGATGACATCACGAAGAGACGCGGCGAGAAGGTGAGGATGCAGCTTGTCGACTTCATCACGAAAGCGCCCATCCTCGCATTCGTCGTCGAGGGAGTGAACGCCATCGAGAATGTGCGGAAGATGGTGGGCTCGACAGAGCCAAAAGCCGCGCTTCCTGGCACAATCAGAGGGGATTTCGCGCACGTCAGCTACGGATACGCTGATGCGAAAGGGCTTGTCGTGAAGAATCTCATCCACGCTTCGACGAGCAAGGAAGAGGCGGAATCCGAGATAGATGTCTGGTTCAAGAAGGACGAAATCCATAGCTACAAGACAGTGCACGATATGCACATATTGGAATAGATCAGGGTGATAAATTATGGCAGAAAGAATGGCTGATAAGGTTAAGAGGCTGATGACCAAGCAGGACAACATAAGGAATATCTGCACATCGGCGCATATAGATCACGGTAAGACGACATTCTCGGACAACCTGCTCGCAGGGGCCGGGATGATGAGCGAGGAGCTCGCCGGAAAGGCAAGGAGCCTTGACTTCCACGAGGATGAGGCGGCAAGAGGGATAACAATCGATGCCGCGAATGTCTCGATGGTCCACGAGTTCGACGGGAAGGAATTCCTGATAAACCTGATGGATACCCCGGGACACGTAGACTTCGGAGGAGACGTCACGCGAGCGATGAGGGCTATCGACGGAACGATAATCCTTGTGTGCGCGTCCGAAGGAGTCATGCCGCAGACAGAGACTGTCATCAGGCAGGCTCTCCGAGAGCGGGTAAAACCAGTCCTTTTCATCAACAAGGTGGATCGGCTGATCAAGGAGCTTCAGCTCACCCCTCAGATGATGCAGGAGCGATTCATGAAAGTCATCGCTCACGTGAACATGCTTATCGAGAAGATAGCTGAGGATGAGTTCAAGCAGAAATGGAAGGTCGATGTCAACACCGGAAGCGTAGCTTTCGGATCAGCATTCCACAACTGGGCGATGAGCGTCCCTTACATGCAGAAGGCAAGCGTATCGTTCAAGGATATAATCGATGCATATACATCAGGGGATGATTCGAAGATAAAGGATCTCGCGAAGAGAGCGCCTTTGACGAAAGTCATACTGGATATGTCGATAAGGCACCACCCTACTCCTGCGCAGGCGCAGAAGTACAGGATACCTAAGATCTGGCACGGAGACCTCGAGAGCGATTCAGCGAAGTCGCTTCTCTCGTGCAACAAGGACGGCCCTCTTGCGTTTGTCACGACAAAGATCGTCATGGACAAGCACGCAGGCGAGGTCGCGGCAGGACGCCTCTTCTCAGGCACTGTCAGGCAGGGCCAGGAAGTCAGGATGATCGGCCTTGGCAAGACTGTCCGCGTGCAGCAGGTCTCTGTCTACAACGGAGCGAAGAGAGAGATGATCGATGAGGCCTATGCCGGAAACATCGTCGGCATCGTGGGACTGAAAGATGTCTTCGCAGGAGAGACTGTATCGGACACTGACCTTGAGCCATTCGAGGGAATAAAGCACATCTTCGAGCCGGTAGTCACAAAGGCGATCGAAGCGATGAGGCCATCTGATCTCCCTAAGCTTATCGAGGTACTGCGGCAGGTCAACAAGGAGGACCCGTCGATAAAGATCGAGATCAACGAGGAGACTGGCGAGCACCTGATGAGCGGAATGGGAGAGCTGCACCTTGAGATCATAGAGAACAGAATCAAGACGGAGAAGGGTGTCGAGGTCAAGACATCGCCGCCTATCGTCGTCTACAGGGAGTCGATAGCGAAGAAGATAGACTCCCCGACCGAGGGAAAATCCCCGAACAAGCACAACAAGTTCTACTTCCTTGTCGAGCCTGTGCCTGATGAACTCCTGAAAGGGATGAAATCAGGAGATCTCCACGAGGGAAGGATCAAGAAGAAGGACCAGGTCGTCTGGGCCGCTCTTGAGAAGTACGGGATGAGCTCAAAGGAGTCGAGGAATGTCCGAGAAATATTCAACGGCAATGTCTTTGTGGATGACACGAAAGGGGAGGTCCACATAAACGAGGTAATCGAGCTCGTTATGGATGGATTCGAGGAAGTGATGAACAGAGGCCCTCTCGCGAGAGACCCTTGCACAAAGGTCCTTGTAAGGCTAGTGGATCTTAAGCTCCACGAGGACGCCATCCACAGAGGACCTGCCCAGGTCCTTCCTGCTGTCCGAGATGGAATCAGGGAAGCGATGAGCCTTGCGCGGGCTGTTCTCTACGAGCCGATGCAGGAGCTTCTCTTCGAGGCGCCTGAGGCATACATGGGAACGATATCGAAGCTCATCCAGTCGAAGAGAGGACAGCTTATCGATGTCAACCAGGAAGGCGACCATCTGCAGATAAGGGCGAAGCTCCCTGTCGCGGATATGTTCGGGATGACAGGGGATCTGCGCTCGGCTACCGAGGGACGCGGATCGTTCTTCGTCCAGGACCAGACCTTCGAGAAGCTCCCTGACGAGTTGCAGGCGAAAGTCATCGCAGGCATCAGGCAGAGGAAGGGCCTGACTGAGAACCAGTAGTTTTTTATTTTTGTTTTTTAATTTATTTTTCTAAGAAGGAAATGCGGCATGGGCAACCCTATGGAGCATTATTCAGATCATATTCTCTTGTAGATCTTGCTCCTGTGGTCGAGGACCTGGACAAATATGATTCTCTGCTCCTTATCTACATCTATCAGCGCGCGATAATCTCCTACCTTCAACTTATAGTAGTCCTGCCCTTCGAAATGCTCAAGATACTGGAATGGATCCTCTTTCAGGAGCCTTAGCTTCTCCCTCACTCTTCCAGAAACATCATTCTCGCATTTCTAGAGAAACTTGACGACCTTCGGATGAAGCTTGACCTGATAGCTCATTCTAGATCAGCGTATTCAGACTTAGAAGTCTTCCTTGCCTCCTTGAGGGCTTTCTTCGCGTGCATAGAGAGCTCGAAATCTTCGCCAACCACGCTCTTGATGTAATCCATATCCTCGCGGAGCTTATGCAATTCCCTGTATATTGTATCCATCTCGGCCGCCATAAGGATATTAATTGTGGATGATTTATAAAATTTACTTTATCCATAATAAATCCATTTATAAATCAAAACCTTTTTAACCGCTCATTCATTAGCGAGGCCTATGAAGAAGGCGACAAAGCACACACTCATCATCGCAGGGGCATTCCTTCTTATAGCCGCGATCCTTTTCTCCACATATATATTCGCGAGAGTGAACATACTCCTGAAAGGGGATCTCTCGATAGCTCTCGAGCCAAAGCAAGCATATATCCTCGCTGAGAGAGGGAGCGAGAAGGACATAATATTCAACATAAGCATCGAGAACAGGAACTTCTGCGAAGCCTACTGCACATATTCTTTCAGGAATCTTGGCACAGGGGAAGTCCTTGACAAGGAAGGATTCATAGGTGGAAGAGGCACTGAGCTGATAAAGAAATACACTCTCTCCACACCTTCGAAGGGGACTGGGCAGGTGGCCTATGAGCTTGTGGCTGAATGTGCGAACAAGAGGACGTTCCTCTGCCAGACAAGCGGCGATACGAGGGTCCGCTCATCATTCGTGACTGTGGGCTATGAGCTCTCGCTCGAGGAGAAAGAGGCGGTAGAGGAGCTGAGGATGCGGCTCATCTCTTTCCTTGACTCTCTTCTCTCGCTTGACATAAAATCACAGGAACTGGCCGGCAAAGCTGATGCGCTCTCGAAATATTTCCCGGTCGATGAGATATCATCGGATTCATCGCTTCTGTGGGGTGAGGTCGAGGCGATGATAGCGGTCGCGGAAGAGATGAAGAGGGAATGGGCCGCTGAGGAGTATTCCATCCTTAACAAGAGCATCTCAGAGAATGAGGCTGCGCTAAATACTCTCTCGCTCTTCGCGGATAACATAGGCCTTGCGATAAAGGAGAAAGAGGATATCCACAGAAGGGCAGTGAGGAAAGTTGAGGCATTCAGGAGCAGGCTCCTCTCATTCGACAACATAATCAAGGCTTACCTTCTTGCCGAGAACACGAGCAAGGAAGGAGTCTTCAACGATACATTGATTGAGTATCTCGGGATAACTGCCGAGCTCAACAACGGCACGAGAAACGGGCACAGGAACATAGATCTCGGAGTGGCTTTCCTCGAGAAGAGGATATCGACAGAGGAGACTCTCGCGGAGAACCTGTTGAGAAGGACTGCAGAAGAGGCGATAAGGGCCCTTGAGAGGGAGAAGAACGAGAGCCTGCCTATCCCGAGAGGATTCAATGAGTCTTTCGCGAGGATCGATGAGGTCTGCGGAAAGCTCAATTCGACAGTGGAGCCTGCGAATGAGACATCAAAGCTCATCGAGAGAGTCTGCAGACCTGTGTCGTACAGCGGAGTGGACATCTCAAGATACAATCTTTCGATCAGGATGCTGCCTGATAACATCACGATAAGCGCAGTTCCGAGAATCAGCGCCACTATCTTCGAGCACACCGCTGTCTGCTGCGTTTTCGGAGAATGCGGCCCTTGCTGCGAGGAGAAATGCGGCGAGGAGCAGAGGCTCTATCCAGTCATCCTGCTTCACGGCCACGCGATATCGAGAGAGACATCGTTCGCCTACTCGCTGTCGGGATTCGAGAAGATAAGGGATGAGCTGAAGAATGACGGATTCATAGATGCGGGTACTCTTCTCCCATCATCCGAGTTCATGCAGTCGGAGAGAGGAGTCATCGGAAGATTCGGAAAGCCAGTCGTATTCGGTACGACATACTATGTCGGCGCCTATGATTCGGAAGGCAACATCCTCTCTGTTCCGTCGAAGAGCGAGGAGATCGCCGAGTACGCAAGAAGGCTCAACCGCACGATAGAGCTCGCCAGATGGAAGACTGGAGCTGAGAAAGTCAACATCATAGCGTACTCGATGGGGGGCCTTGTCGCGAGGAAGTACCTGGCTGATTTCGGAGAAGGGAAGGTGAATAAGCTTATAATGATAGCGACGCCGAACAAGGGGATAGCCGGCCGCATAGAGTCATTCTGCCCTATCGCAGGCGCAAGCACCGAGTGCCTTGAGATGGCTGCGACAAGCCAGTTCATGAATGAGCTCAACAATCCGAGGAACAATCTGAGGATCCCGGCATTCGTCATAGCCGGAAAGGGCTGCCAGATGGATGGGAAGAATGGGGATGGGATCGTCCTTCTTGAGAATGCGCTTCTCCCTTATTCGCTCAACTTCGAGATAGAGGGAAACTGCGAGGGAAAGAATCTCCACGAGAAGATAAGGGATACTGATGCGTATCCGAAGGTCTACGAGACGATAAGGAACGCGCTTCGGGGATAAGATTCATTTCTTGTTGAGAATATCGCTTGTCTGCATCGCTATCTCGAGCTCTTCGTTCGTCGGGATGACCATCACCTTGACCTTCGAGTTCTTCGCCGAGACTATCATCTCGCCTTTCTTGTTCTTCCTCGAATCGAGCTTCACTCCGATATGCGAGAGCTTCGAGCAGACTGCCTCGCGAAGATAATACGCGCCTTCGCCTATCCCTGCGGTGAAGACAATTCCCTCGACCCCATCCATCAGTGCGGCGTAGCCGCCT
>CAYNNM010000028.1:0-9395 GCA_964398575.1 uncultured Methanosarcinales archaeon | reverse complement strand
ACAGCCCTTGCGGGTTATATATTTTGCGTTTTAAGAGATTTAGGACAGAGCCGGTCTTTTCGATAAGCTTATAAAATTAACAGGGTAAGATGAGATATGGCCAGACGCATAACGAAAAAAAAGGCTGAGAGGATCCCTTCCATCCCAAAGGAGCTTATCCCGAAAGAGAGGCTCGGCCTTCCGCAGATTCTTTTCTTCGAGCTCGGAAGAAAGCTGATGCACGTCATATTCGGCTCAGCGATACTCGCTTTCATATATCTTGGCTATCTCACTCCTTTCGCGATGGCGATAATCGTCGCATCGTCTGTTCTCATCTCGCTTCTCTCGCAGAAGTACCATATCCCGATAATCTACCGCTTGCTGCGTAATTTCGAGAGGCCCGAGCACTTAAGAAGATTCCCCGGGAGAGGGGCAGTATTTTTCCTCATCGGAGTCCTGATCTCGCTTGTGCTATTCCCGAAAAGCACAGCGATGGCTGCGATAGCGATAATGACATTCGGCGATGCTGTCGCAAGCATATTCAACATAACCCACGGAAAGACCCCGCACCCATTCTCGAGCTCGAAGTGGAAGCTTCTTGAGGGGAGCATCGCGGGCTCACTCGCCGGTTTCATCGTAGCTCTTCTTTTCGTCAAGTGGCCATACGCCATCGCAGGCTCTCTTCTGGGAATGGCTTTCGAGGCGCTTGAGATAAAGATAAATGAGACAGCTGTCGATGACAACATACTTGTCCCGATAGCCGCAGGGGCGGCAATCGAGCTCCTGAAGCTATTTTTCTGACCAAAAACATTATAAACGCGCTGGATTTTCCCCGCTTTCTATGACCCTCGATTTCAAGAGCATATTCGGCAAGAGAAAAGACCAGTTCACAGACATCCTTGGCCAGGAGAGAGCCAAGCACGACCTGATGAGCGCGCTTCTCTCAAAGCGCCACGTCATAATCTATGGGCCCCCTGGGATCGGCAAGACGACGATAGCGAAGAATCTCGCAAAGCTTCTCCCGGATATCGAGGTCGCCGATTGCGAGTACCACTGCGATCCAAAGTGCCCCGCCTGCCCTGATTGCCGCAGCAAGCTCGCAAGAAAAGAGAGCATAAAGACAAGGAGGATATCCGGAATTCACCGATTCGTCCGCGTCCAGGGTTCGCCGGATCTGACGGCAGAGGATCTCATCGGCGACATAGACCCGATAAAGGCCCTGAAATTCGGCCCCCTCTCGATCGAGGCATTCACTCCTGGAAAGATTTTCCGCGCGAATAACGGGATACTTTTCTTCGATGAGCTCAACCGCGCTCCTGAGAAGATACAGAATGCGCTTCTCCAGGTCCTCGAGGAAGGAGTCGCGACAATCGGCTCTTATGATGTCGATATCCTTGCGAACTTCATCTTCATCGCCACGATGAATCCGAAGGACTCAAGCACCGAGAAGCTCTCGGATGTCCTTCTCGACCGATTCGACATAATCTACATGGACTATCCCGAATCCATAGAGGCAGAGAAGAAAATAGTCCTCGAGAAAGGGGAGAGCATGGTAAGATTCCCGGAAGAGCTTCTGTGGCTCGCTGTCGAATTCATCCAGCGCCTGCGGACATCGAAGAAGCTCGAGAAGCTCCCATCTGTCAGAGCTACTCTTGGGATATACGAGAGGGCGCAGGCCAATGCCTATCTCGATGCAAGGCGTGAGGTGATATTCGAGGACATAACGCGCGCGATGGTGTCTGTCCTCAACCATAGGATAAAGCTGAAACCATCCGCTGAGTTCGTGGAGTCCACAAAAGACTTCCTTCGCCAGGAGCTCGCTGAGTTCGCGAAGGAGAAAGCATTAGAAAAGGGTGGTTCACTTTGACATGTCGCGAAAGGATATTCTTGAAGGCGACGTCGATGTGTACGAGTTCGAGGAGATAGACGAGCTCGACGGGAAGCTCTCGTTCCAGTCCCTCGATGACAAGCTGATGCATTCGGTCCTCGAGAACGACAAGGACGTCCTCGATGATGGCAAGCTCATCCGCGAATCCGTGAACCAAGGGCTCTCTTCTTTCACTCCTGACCTGATGTTCGAGCAGATGGTCAAGAATTTCTCGACAGCGAAGCAGATCTACGGCGAGACAGTGATCCGCGAGCTCACAGGCTACGAGGAGGATTTTGTCAGGAAGAACATCAAGGTGCCTGAGTTCCAGCGCGAGATAAAGAAGAAGATGAGGCAGAGGATGGATGACCTGAAAAAAGAGGGGTACATCGAGCGCGATGGCACGATAACGGAGAAAGCTGTCGAGCTCGCAGCGGTCGTCTCCTTTATGGAGGAGATGGAGAAATTCAGAGAGCGAGATGAGTTCGGGGAGAAGGTGTCGAAGAGGCACTCCATCCACGGCGATAAGAGCGATCATCGGAATTTCAGGAAGGGAGACCGCTACCGCGACATCGCTCTTAAGGCATCCATAAAGAAAGCGCTCCGGAGGGGCCATGATTCCATCCATACGGGCGATCTTCAGGCGCACACAAGGGAATCGCGGATGAGGAACACCATAATCTACGCCATCGACGCATCAGGGTCGATGAGAGGGAAGAAGATCGACTCGGCGAAAAGAGCGGGGATAGCCCTCTCTTACAACGCGATAGCCGAGCAGGACAAAGTGGGCCTTCTTGTCTTCGGCGCCGAGATCCTCGAGAAGATAATGCCGACGGACAATTTCGCGGAACTCCTAAAATCGCTCACGAAAGTGAAGGCAGCGAAAGAGACGAACCTCACAGATACGATAATCGCAGCATCGCAGATGTTCCCTGAGAATAGCGGAGGCAAGCACCTCATCATTCTCTCCGATGCTGTCCCGACGATAGGAAAAGAGCCTGAGCGCGAGACATTGAATGCGGTCCTCGAGGCGAAAGCCCGCGGGATAACAATCTCGATAATCGGGATAGCTCTCGATAAGCAAGGGACAGAGCTTGCGAAGAGGATCGCAGAGCACGGAGACGGGAGATTCTTCATCGCAAGCAACCTCGATGAGCTGGATACGATAGTCCTTGCGGATTATTACGAGTCGAGGTAGGGATTTTTCCGACAGCATTTATACAGCTTCTTCTGCCTAAATTTCCACTGGCACTGGACATTTGCGTGTGAAGTATTTAAATGAGTTCTTCGATTTTAATCCCATCCATAAAGTTTAAATATTAGTTATAACTTAGATTATAACGGAGTCAACTAAATGTGGGAGAGACGCATTTTAGACGCCCTTGACAGAAGAACTGCTGAGATTACATTCGACCCTCACGTTTTCGAGAGGAAGAGTTCGAGAAACCTTGAGTTCGAGAAGATAAAAAAGACAGTGCGCGAAGGCCATCTTCTCAAAGGAAAGTGCCAAACACCGAATAAGATCTGCTTTGAGCATTATTTCGGCAAGGAAAACCAGACGTATGTCGTAGTCACAAGATTTCACCATAATTTCATCGAGGTAAAGACAGCATGGATAAGGAAAGGAAACTAAAGTGCGATTGCGGGGAATTTCTCCAAGAGAAGAAAGCGAAGTTCGAGAGATTCGAGACTTCCGCACTGGTCTGCCCGAATTGCGGATTTCTGACTCTCACTGAAGAGCAGGCGAAGGACTATGCGAGACTGAAGAGACTCCACGAGATAGTCGACTCTGAGAAGAAGATAATAAAGATAGGCAACTCGATGGGAATAACCTTACCTGACAAGCTGCAGGACTTCGGAGTTAAGGTCGGCAAAAAGGTCAGGATAGAGGCGATAGATTCGAATTCGTTCAAGGTCGAGATTGACGCATAATTTTGTGTTCGATAGACTATGGCTGGATATAAAAAAATTAAATAAATTGAAGAAGAGTTCAAAAAGTTAAAAGAGGAATCCTATTCAAATAATAAATATGCTCAAGAGATATTCTATTTATTTGAACAATCTATTCAGAATCTCAATCAAATGCATCTTGAAATTGCTATGTTTATTTTATGTATCATCATAGATCGATAGCATCTAAAAAAAATTATGAAGATTTTAAGAACTTTGATGCGTGGTTGAGTGAAAATGAAGAAGAATTGGGCATATTTGTAAAAGAAATAAAAAATTTCCCCAACCCTAAAGAGATAATTAAAAAGTGCCATGAGAAATACAGAGAAACTTATGGACCAAGAAAAAATTTTATAAAAATTATCGTCAATACATATGAATCTTAAAATAAAGTTCCGTATTTTATGCTATGCCGAACTGAAAAGAAAGAAGGGGTAAGTATTTCGCAACTGAGAAATAAAAATAACTTGAAGTCTGTAGATTTATTGAACGAGTTCAAAAAAGAAGTCGGAGATATATACGACAAATATAGGAGTCCATTCATACATCAGGGGAAATTTTTGAATCCAGTCATCAAGGCCCGGACAAAAATTTTTGGAAATTCAGTTCCTGGATTCATTTCATTGCAAGACTTTGCAAAAATTACACTGGATGTAATGAAACTCAACTTTAAATTAATTTCCAAAACCCTTTTAAACCCTCTTTCCGAAGAATCCTTATGCTCACAACCACCCGCAGCATGCTTCTGAAAGCGAGAAAAGGAGGCTATGCTGTTCCGCACTTCAACACAAATAATCTTGAGGAGACGCAGGCCATAATATCTGCGGCTTCAGAGCTCAATTCTCCAGTCATCGTCGCGACATCGAAATCATCCATCGAGTTCATGGGGATAAAGAACGCATACAGCATAGTCTCCGGAATCGCAAGATCAGTGAAAGTCCCAATCGCGCTGCATCTTGATCACGGTCCGGACTATGCGCTCGCGAAAAGATGCGTCGACGCAGGCTACACGAGCATCATGATAGATGCGAGCCATGAGAAGTACAGGAAGAATGTCGCGATAACGAAGAGGGTAGTCCAGTACGCGAAATCGATCCCTGTCGAAGCAGAGCTTGGCCGCCTCCAGGGCGTAGAAGATAATGTCTCATCGAAGGACTCGATCTATACTGACCCGAAGGAGGCACTCTCTTTCATGAGGGAGACAAAGGCATTCTCTCTCGCTGTCGCGATAGGCACATCGCACGGCGCATACAAGTTCAAGGGGCAATCGAAGCTTGACATCAGGCGCCTCGCGGAGATCGCAGGTATCGTGAAGAATCCGCTTGTCCTCCACGGCGCATCCGGAGTTCCGCAGAGGATAGTCAATCTCGCCAACAAGTATGGCGCGAAGATAGAGGATGCGAAAGGAGTCCCCGATTCGGAGATAAGAAAAGCGGTCAGAAACGGCATCTCGAAGATAAATGTCGACACAGACCTTCGGCTCTCTTTCATGGCAGCGATAAGGAAGGATCTCGCCAGGAATCCGAAGACAATCGATATGCGGGAGTATCTCGGGGAAGCGCGAGAGGCTGTGAAAGAGATCGCGAGATACAAGATCAGGCTCTTTGGAAGCGAAGGAAAAGCATAATTTTTTAAAGAAAAGGTTTTTCTGATTCTCTCATGGTAAGTCCAGTTAAAGTAGGAGAAGTGTATGATGTCACAATAGAGACTGTCGGCTCGAAAGGCGATGGTGTCGCGAAGATAAATGGCTATGTCGTCTTTGTCAAGAACGTGAATGAGGGCGACAAGCTCAAGATAAGGATAACTAAGGCGCTCGATAAGGTAGGCTTCGCCGATATTGTCGAGACTCCAGCCGAGACAAAGGATCTCCCAGAGCTTCCTCCGGAGAAAGCCGATTCAGATAATGATGAGGCGGATTCAGAAGAGCTCAAGGAAGACATCAAGGAGGAGACAGACATCATCCCTGAAGAGGAAGGTGCGCCTGTCCCGGACTCCGAAGGCGAGGAAGAGGAAGAGAAGAAACCAGAGGCAGAGCTTGATGAGGATGAGGTCCCTGAGGCCTGATACTTCTTTCTGATTCTAAAATTTTATATATTTCTCTTGAAATACGCCTGATTATGCGGACTTTCATCGCGATAGATGTGCCAAAGGAGATACAGGATCATCTTTCCAGCCTCCAGGCGAAGATGCGCGATTTCGACCCTTCCGCAAGGCTCACTTTCCCAAAAGAATTCCACATCACATTGAAGTTTCTTGGCGATGTCGATGAGAAGAGGCTTTCGCAGGTGATTGGTCTCCTCGAGAAAGTCCCATTCACGCCGTTCTCCATACACCTTGGGGAACCGGGCCATTTCGACGATAAGTTCCTGAAGGTGGCCTGGGTGGGAATCGATGATCTCCACGAGAATGTCATCGACCTTCAGAAAGCGATAGATAAGCAGCTGCTCTATCTTTTCCAGAAGGAGACAAAGTTCCACCCCCACATCACTCTTGCGAGGATAAAGAGCGCTCCCGATCCAGAGATGTTCCGCGAGAAGATAAAGACACTTTTACCTGATAGAAGAGAGTTTCGCATATCATCCTTCAAGCTCATAAAATCGACTCTAGAGAAGGAAGGACCGGTCTACGAGGTCCTGAAGGAATATAGGTAGAAGATATATATTTCTATATACCTTTTCAAATATATATTTTACAGAATATAGTAATCTTTATAAACTAGCTGCAAATCCCACAAACCATGGCCGACAGCTTACGGCTGCATAGACTCGATTTATGGGCGGTAGGCAACACTGTTTGAGGCGATAAAAACAACAGGAAATGAGCTTTTTCTCATATTCCTGCGAAACACGAGGTAAGAAAAATGACTGAAGAGAATCAGAATATGCTGGTACCGCTTGAGACATACTTAAAAAGCGGAATCCACATCGGAACGAAGTTCAAGACAAGCTACATGGATGAGTTCATCTACAAGACAAAACCGGATGGGCTCTATGTGCTCAATCTCCAGAAGATAGACGAGCGGATAGCGATGGCTGCGAAGATGCTCGCGAGATACTCTCCTGAGGATATCCTCATCGTATCGAGAAGGGAGAACAGCTGGAAGGCCGCACGCGCATTCGGAAGAGTCACAGGGATCCGCGCCTTTGTCGGAAGATACCCTCCAGGCGTGCTTACGAACACCGCTCTTGAGGATTTCATAGAGGCGAAAGTGATGCTTGTCACCGACGCGTGGCCTGATAGGAACGCTGTCGCTGATGCCATACGCGTCGGAATCCCGATAATCGGATTCTGCGACACTAACAACCAGGCGAACAACATCGATCTGGTAGTTCCTTGCAATAACAAAGGCAAGAAGAGCCTGGGGCTGCTATTCTACATACTCGCGAAAGAGTATCTGACCCTGCGGGGCCAGCTCGAGAAGGGCGCAGAGCCTGATTTTAAGCTCGAGGACTTTGTCGAGGAATAGGCAGTTTTTTATATTTCTTTTTTATCTCTTTCTCTATGGGAACAAAGCTAAAGGACATAGTCTCGAAGCGCGAGATATCATTCGATGATCTCAAGGGCAAGATAATAGCGGTAGACTCATACAACATCCTCTATCAGTTCATCACGACAATCCGCCAGCAGGATGGAAGCCCGCTCACTGACTCGAAAGGCAACATCACAAGCCACCTCTCAGGACTATTCCACCGCACAATCCGCCTTCTGACTGCAGGGATAAAGCCAGTCTTTGTTTTCGACGGAAAGCCGCCGGAGCTCAAAAGAAAAGAGAGGGAAAGACGCGAGGCCTCGAAGGCTCTCGCGCACAAGGAGTATGAGATAGCGAAAGAGCGAGAGGACATCGATGGCATGAAGAAATACGCCGGGAGGACAGCCAAGCTCACCCGCGAGATGATAGATGAGGCGAAAGAGCTCCTATCCGCGATGGGTGTCCCATTCATCGATGCGCCAAGCGAAGGCGAGGCCCAGGCAGCGCATATGGTGCGAAGAGGCGATTGCTATGCCTCAGTCAGCCAGGACTATGACTCCTTGCTTTTTGGCACTCCGAGGCTGATTCAGAATCTCACAGTCTCGGAGAGAAGGAAGCTTGGAGGCCGGCTCGCATACCAGGAGGTCAAGCCGGAGATCATCCTGCTCGATGAGAACCTGAAGTCACTTTCCCTGTCTCAGGATAAATTGATCGTGCTTGGGATATTGATCGGAACCGACTACAACTATGGCGGAATAAATGGCATCGGTCCTAAGAAGGCGCTCAAGATACTCCAGGAGCGAGATGATTTCGACAGGATATTCGAGGAGCTAGGCTGGAGCGGACACTTCGATTTCCCCTGGAAGGATGTATACTCCACGATAAAGGATATGCCGACGACAGATGACTATTCATTGAAGTGGAAGGATGCGGACATCGATGCGATAAAGAGGATCCTCTGCGAGCGCCACGAGTTCTCATCCGCAAGAGTGGATTCCGCGATGGAAAAGCTAATAAAGGAAAAAGAGAGAAGGACACAGAAAGGACTGGGTGATTTTTTCAGATGAAGATAAGATATGGCGAATACATAAGGAAAGTCGGGGCTCTCATTCTTGTGAAATTCACATTCTATCTTGTGATATCGATAACCTACGTATGGATACTCGTGTGGCTCGGGTTCCGGCAGACATTCGACTGGAATCTCTCATTCCTCATCACCATCTCACTGCTCCTCTTCTCGCTGCTCTTCGAGCGGCCGTATCGGGTAGAGGTAGTCAAGAAGTGATAAGATGATATGGGCATTATTCGCGCTTCTCTCGGCGCTTCTCACAGGGATATCTGCAGCCGTCGAGAAGAAGACCCTGCTTAAGGAGCACGCGATGGAGTTCTCTGCAGTGCTTGCCATATTCAACTTCCTGATATCGCTTCCGCTCCTTCTCAAGGCAGATTTCTCGATACCTGGGAATATCTGGCTCGCGATAATTCTCGCATCATTCCTCGGAGCGATAGCGTTCCTGCTCTTCGCAAAAGCCCTCAGGCATTCAGAGGTATCGACATCATCATCCCTGATGAATTTCCGGCCGCTTTTCGTCTTCTTCCTGGCATTCATATTCTTAAAGGAGCGCCTTGGACCGCTCCAGGTGATCGGGATGCTCCTTCTCATAATCGGTGCGTATGTCCTTGAGATGAGGAAAAGAAAGAAGAGCCTATCAGCGCCATTCCTCGCAATCGTGAGATCGAAGGCAGCGCACTACATCTTCCTCTCGATATCTATCTATGCTGTGACGAGCATAATCGATAAATTCGTCCTCACCCACATCTCTCCCGCGACATACATCTTTCTCGCGCACGCATTCATCGCCTTCTTCTTCGTGATTTTCATAACCGTATTCCACGACGGACTGAGGGGAATAGGCCACGGAGTGCGCAATGCCTGGAAGACAATCGCTCTTGTCGCCCTTCTCACGACAAGCTATCGGTTCCTCCAGGCAGAAGCAGTATCTATGGCGGATGTCAGCCTGGTCTCCCCGATAAAGCACACATCCGCGCTTTTCGCCACACTGATCGGCGGATCGATGTTCCACGAGCATAAGCTTGGCCAGAAGCTTCTTGCCGCAGCCATAATGGTGG
>CAYNNM010000027.1:0-9545 GCA_964398575.1 uncultured Methanosarcinales archaeon | reverse complement strand
CCTGATGCGCTGAAGGAGAAGATACATTCGAGGAGTATGGCAGTATATGGTGCCATAAGCTCGCAGTAAGATGAGGAAGAGAAAGAATTTTTTCGGAAGATTGAAGCCGCTTTCTGTAGTCCTCGCCCTGTTCATCCTTTCGGCGCTCTTCGGGATATTTCTCGCGATAAAGGAATACACCGGATTCGCCACGCAGTCACTGACAAGCGAATCAGGCTCGATAACCGAGCTCAATGTATACCAGAAGGACCAGAGCAGGGGATGGATGGGATTCTACGGAGTCGCCCTGATGGTTGTCGGATACTCAAGCCCGCAGGATGAGATAGCGACAACTGGGGGAATGCTCGAGAAGAACCTTCTTTTCTCCTGCCTTCCGCCGAACACAGGCCAGTCAATATACGCAAGCACTGTCCCAAGGAACAATGTGAGTCTTGAGACTCTGCGGGCAGCGACAGTGGCGGAGGTAGATGCGTATCTTGGATTCCTCGGGACAGAAGGAGATTCCGCGACAAGGACATTCACCCAAGGGACGATGTCAGTCACGCTCAATAACGCGACAATCGCCAACATACCGAGAACCTACACGTATCAGCTCGCCAATCCAGCAAGCACAGTGTATGATCTTGGGATACTGATCGATGGCAGCGGAAAGATCGTGATGGCGACCCACTTGGCAGGATTCGATGAAGGATTCAACGGAAGGACCTATAACTACCAGATGTTCGTGCCTGTCAGGAACGGGACTTCCCCAAGATACTATTTCTGGGTCGATCCATCGAACACCTGCCCGGGAGGTCTTGGCCAGGAGATAAGCAACGCGACAATCAGGGGATTCGTAAGAGACAATGAGACCTTGCTTCCTATACAGTATGTAATGGTATCTGCAGGAGGGATGAGCGCATACACTGATGCGTCAGGCTATTACACATACCCTGTTCCTGCAGGAAGCCACATAATCGTCGGCCAGAAGAATGGATACGATACTCACATCGGTAACTTCTCTGTCGGCAATGGAGAGGTATTCGAATACAATTTCACGATGGCAAAATCGACTGACAAGGTCGGCAATGGCACAGGAACAGGCGTCGGACCCGGAATCGGTCCCGGTGTCGGGACAGGTGTCGGTTCAGGAATAGGGACTGGCACAGGAACAGGCGTCGGACCCGGTGTCGGAGAAGGTACTGGGCCCGGAGTGGATGTCGGCCCCGATTTCTTCCCGCAGTCGCTTCTCGGGATCGGCCCTGGAATCGGCCCTTATGTCGAGAAGCCGAAGAAGATAGAGGGATTGACGCACTGGGTATCGCTGAAGGAGATAAATGCCCGGTTGAAGATAGGGAATTTCCTCCAGGACATGATCTACATCTACCGCTTCGGGAACGGGACAGCCGATCTTGAGATAAGCGTGAGCGACAACCTGAAAGAGATGGTCTCGATAGACAAGAAGAAGATAAGGGTCGAGGAAGGCGGATTCGAGAATTTCACAGTCACCATCTACGGCAATAAGGAGCCAGGGATGTATGTCGGTTCCCTCATAATAAACGGCTCGTTCAACGAGGAGTTCCCGGCGAAGATACAGATATCCCCTGAGGATAAGATGCAGGTGCAGTCGCTCCTTATGGATGTCTCGCCCGCGAGGGAATCTGAAGTGAAGGGCAAAGTGATGAAGTTCAAGGTGAATCTGCAGAACCTTCTCATCAATGAGTACTATGATGTGTTCCTATCGTACAATGTATCCAGTGTCGATGGGAAATCAAGCTTCATACTCCCGATAGACCGCGTCAGGCTCCAGACAACGACATCTGTCGTGAAATCATTCGAGGTCCCTGAAGTGAACACAGGCGACTACATAATCAAGGTCTATGCGAGCTATCTTGGGATAAGGAGCTATGCGAGCGCAGTATTCACGATAAAGGAGCGCTTCATGATGATAAAGATATTCTTCTTCAGGATGTGGCATCTTATCGCTCTTCTCTCATTCGCAGGGATATCGTACGGAACATACAAGTACGTAAAATGGAAGATAGAGTCTAAGAAGAGGTTCCACGTCAAGGTCGAGTTCAACGAGCTTCCGAAGCCTGGGACTCGCGCAGGCTTCATAGGGAAGGTAGCGGAGACTAATATCAAGGCATTTTTCGATCTCGACCGACTGACAGTCCACACGATTGTCGCAGGTTCGACCGGAGGCGGTAAGTCTGTCTCGGCGCAGGTAATCATAGAGGAAGCGCTTCTCAAAGGGGTCGCAGTCATTGTCTTTGACCCGACAGCTCAGTGGTCGGGAATGCTAAGGAAGAATGTCAATGAGAAAATGCTTGCGCTCTTCCCGCAGTTCGGGATGAATCCGAAGAAGGACCCGAAGGGTTTCAACGGCAATGTCAGGACGATATTCGATAAGAACGAGCTCATCGATCTTAGGAGATACATGAAGCCAGGCGAGATACAGATATTCACCCTGAACAGGATGGATCCTGTGGATGTAGATGTCTTTGTCGCGAATGCGATAAAGGAGGTCTTCCACGCCAACTTCGATGAGGCCCAGCAGCTCCGCCTACTCCTTATCTTCGACGAGGTCCACCGCCTTCTGCCTAAATTCGGAGGCGCAGGCCAAGGGTTCCTCCAGATAGAGCGAGGATGCAGGGAGTTCAGGAAGTGGGGGCTTGGCATAATGCTCATCTCCCAGGTCCTCGCGGACTTTGTCGGGCAGATAAAGGCGAACATAAACACGGAGATCCAGATGAGGACATCCGACGAAGGAGACCTCGAGAGGATAAAGTCAAAATACGGCCCTGAGATGCTTCAGTATCTTGTCAAGTCCCCAGTAGGTACAGGTATGCTTGTGAACCCCGCATTCAACCGCGGAAAGCCGTATTTCATATCCTTCCGCCCGCTCATCCATTCGATAGCGAGGCTCTCTGACAAGGAGCTTGAGCAGTACAACAAATACAATGACATAATCGATGATCTCGATGACCAGCTCGCCCAGCTCGAGAAAGAGGGAGTCGACATCTTCGACCTGAAGCTCGAGCTCAAGCTTGCGCTCGATAAGGTGAAGACCGGGAATTTCAATATGGTCTCGATATATCTTGAGGGCCTGACTCCTCAGATAAAGAAGCAGTGGGAGAAGATCGGCAAGGAGCCGAAGAAGAAGGAAGTGAAACAGGCAGATGAGAGCGAGCTCAAGGCCGAGATGGAGAAGGCGAAAGCCGAGCGCGAGAAGTTCGAGAAGGAGCAGGCCAAGGCGCAGGGAGGAAAGCCTCCCGAAGGAGCGGCTCCGCCCGCCCAGGCAGCTGCAGCAGCTGCGCCGCCAAATGCCCTTCCTAATATCCGGGAGACCATACAGAAAGCGCAGGAAGAGGCGAAGACTGCGCAGGCCAGTAAGCCGCAAGCGCAAGAGGCGCCCAAGGAGAATAAAGCGCCTGCGAAAAGCGCTGCAGATATGGTTTCATCTACTCAACCGCCAAATGCATCTATCACATCTGCTCCGAAAGAGGAAGCCATCCCTGTCGTGACAAGCGCAGCTTCTAAAGAATCGCAGATTCCATCGCAATTATCATCGCAAGTATCCTCACAAGAATCTTCGCCGGCGCAGCCATCGCCTCAGATCGCCGCCTCTTCACAGGAGCCTTCACCCGTCAGCCAGATTCCAAGCGAGCCCGCTTCGGCGATTCCTGCAGGTGTCGCTGAAGAGGTAGTTTCGGCAGCAGCATCGCCTTCGCTTGCTCCATCAGCACAATCAGCACCATTAGCAATTCCGCAAGGGGAAGGATTAAGAACTGAGCCTGTCGCGGGACTGGATGAGACGCCCGCTCTTTCAGCAGCTTCCGCAGCTTCCGAAGACGCAGCTGTTCCAGAGGAGAGAAAAGAGGAGGTAAAGACAGCAGCATAAGATGATACAGCCAGAGATTATGGAAGGAGTATCTTTGGTCGACGCTCTCTCGGAGCTCGCGAACATCGGGGCAGGCAATGCCTCGACGCGCCTCGAGAAAGCGCTCAAGGAGAAAGTGGCCAAGAACCTCTATGGCAATTCCGCAGAGATAACTCCTCAGCTCATAGAATTCTGCCATCTCTCGAACATCGAGCTGCGGTTTCCGAAGACCACCCACACAGCATTCTACACTCTGCTCAACATCGACGGAAGCTCAGCGATGATATCTGTATTCTTCTCGATGGAGTCAGCTCTCTTCATAAGCGGGCTTCTCCAGGCCAAGCAGAAGCACTACGAGGTCCTGCAAGAGGATGATGAGAAGACACTGCAGGAGATAGCAAATGCAGTGATAGACTCATATGTCGATTCCAGCGCGCAATTCCTCAACCTTCCGATCCTCCACACAGAGACGAAGAAAGCGTACCTTAATCCGATATCGATACCTGATTTCGTGAAAGAGAGCATTGGCGAGAAGACAGATATAGCGCTTCTCTTCAAGACTGATTTCTCGATACGGAACACATCTTTCAAGGGTGACTTGAAGATCGTACTCTCGCTCCTCGAGCTTGACCCGATAGTCAATGCGATAAAGAAGAATCTCGGGATAGAAGTCACAGCAGCGGATTCAGCTAAGGCGCCAGAGGGCCATTCGATATTCCATCTTTTCGGCGGAGGGACAATGAAGTCTCTTGAGGATCTCGACAAGGCGCTCGAATCGATGCACGACTTCACATTCCATCATCACATAACGCCGTTCCGAAACGATTTCGCAGCCTGGGTCTATGATGTCTTCCGCGAGAAGGATCTCGCTCTCAAGATGGGCTCCGAGAAAACAAGGGATGGGATGAAGAGGATATTGGATGAATTTTTGTCGCAAAAAAAGATTTATAAATAGGTAGTGCGTAAGAAAGTCAAAAGAGGTATTAGATGAAGCTTGTCCAGAAACTATTCATAAGCGCAGGACTGATGGTCGTTTTCGTATTCCTGCTCGGGATTGTCGGGATATTCGGCTCGAACTACACATCCAGTCACTATACTGAAGCGATGGATTACGGCTCCGAGAGCAGATTCCTCGATGAGAAGCTCAACGATCATCATCTTTGGATGCAGGGACTCGCCAATCACTTGATTCTCGGGCAGGAGCTTTCCATACAGCTTGATCCGCACAAGTGCGGATTCGGCAAGTGGTACTATTCGACAAAGGAAGGCGATGGATACGATCTATTGTCTTCAGAAGAGCGGGCGATCTTCGATTCGATGGAGGCGCCGCATATCTCGCTCCATAAGTCAGGCGAGAAGATAAAGGCGCTCGAGGGAAAGAATCGACAGCAGGCACTACTGGTCTATGAGAATGAAAGCATCCCTGCGGTAAGCAAGTTAGTCGAGATATTCGGAAAATACAAATCCATCGCAGATTCCGAGACAGAGAGGCATATCGCCCTCTCCCATTCGGCGAAATCGAAATCGAATGGTTTCCTGGCAGTGATGATGGTGGTAAGCGCCTTCGCCGCAGTTTCCATCGGTTGGTATTTCAAGGTAGCGATAACCTCGCCCATATCCTCTCTCGAGAATCTTTCAGGAAAGCTTGCCAAGGGAGACTATACTGCCGAAGCTGACATAAAGAAGACGAACGATGAGATAGGGGCTCTTGCCGATTCGATGAGCAATATGGTATCGAGCGCGAAAGACGTCCTATCGAAGATCTCCGAAGCGAGCATAACTCTCTCGAGCCAGGCAGAGGAGCTCTCGGCATCGAGCGAGGAGATAATGAGCGGCACCCAGCAGGTCGCGACAACGATACAGGAAGTGGCCAAGGGAGCTGAGACCCAGAGCGCGAAGATAACTGAGGCAGGCGAGGTAGCCAAGAATCTCGGGAAGACAATCGAAGGGGTATCAAGATCATCCGATGAGATAAAGAAGAAGACGACAGAGACAAGCACGAATGCGAAGTCAATAGGGAAAGCCGCCTTCGAGGCTTCTGCGAGCCTCGAGAAGATAAATGCGGTCGTTGGAGTCTCCGCAGAGGCAATCAACAATCTTGGGAAGAAATCGAATGAGATAGGGAAGATAGTCGAGGTCATAAACGATATCGCCGAGCAGACGAATCTTCTCGCATTGAATGCAGCCATCGAGGCTGCCCGCGCAGGAGAGGCTGGCCGCGGATTCGCTGTTGTCGCCGATGAGGTCCGAAAGCTCGCAGAGGAATCAGGGAAAGCGACAGAGCAGATAACTAGTCTCATACGCACTATCCAGGATGAGACAAAGACCGCTGTCAGTTCCATAAACTCAGGGAAGGATGAGGTCGAAGAAGGCAACGCGAAGGTCGGAGCGGTACTCTCCGCGATAGAGAATATCAGGAAAGACATCGATGCTATCGACGGAAAGGCAGCTGAGAATCTCGAGATGGTCGAGATGCAGAACGCAGGGATGCAGACGCTTGTCAAAGCTATAAACGAGGTCGCGACAGTGGCCGAGGAGAACGCAGCCGCGGCGGAAGAGGTCAGCTCATCGACAGAGGAGCAGACATCATCGATGATGCAGGTCTCGAATTCCGCCCAGGAGCTCGCGAAGATAGCTGATGATCTTCGCGAAGTGGTCTCGAAGTTCAACGTAGGTGCCAGGAACGCCGAGCTTTCGAGAAAGTCTAGCAAGCCAGATGTGAATGTGAAGCTGAGAAAGCACTGAATCTCGCGCTGTTTCTTGTTTTTTTACTATTAAGTTAAGAAAAGGATTTATAAACATTATTTCTGATTTCACCCATATATTTTCAGGGGAGAAGGGTGAATCGATGGATCTGGATAAAAGAATACTCTATTACTCTATAGGGGTCGCACTATTCTTCATCATTTTCGGAATCGCCCTATTCACAAGAAGCGTGCACCTTCAGACAGAGACTGAGGAGATGGTTGCTGATGTGGATGTCTTGATGAAGGTAATGGGGACGGAGAGGAATGTCGCCGACATATGGCAGTTCTATACTGATGCTTCACTGACTGGAAATAAGGCAGCCCTCGATGAGGCGAAAGCTGCTGAGAGCGATGCCAAGGCGACTCTTCTTGAACTGAAGAGCTCTGGCTCTCTTTCCCAGGCAGAGCGAAAATCCTTCTCGGAGATAGAGTCAGACATAGCTTCATTCGCCATAGCTGGCAAGAGGATGTATGATGCCTATCAGCGCTCAAAGGCAGAGGGGAACAAAGAGATGGAGACTGTGGATTCTATTGCCACGAGCATCCTCTCGAAACTCGAGTCTATGCGCGAATCATATAAGGCGCACCACACTGCGAAATCCTCAAGCATACTTGAGACAATCAAGTTCAATCTTTTCGCCGTGACTATCGTCTTCGCCCTGATTGTAGCGGGAGTCTTTGGAGCCTACATATTTGTCCAGAATAAGATCGCGAGGAAAGTCGGCTCGATAAGCGAGCTTTCCTCGAAGATGGCGGAGGGAGACTACACAGTCAGCATATCTTCAGATTCATCAGATGATGAGATAGGGAGGCTCTCATCATCCATGAAGAATATGGTGGAGAATACTAAAGATATCGTAAGTAAGCTTAATTCCGCGAGCATAACTCTCTCGAGCCAGGCAGAGGAGCTCTCAGCATCGAGCGAAGAGGTGACAAGCGGCACCCAGCAGGTCGCGACAACGATACAGGAAGTGGCCAAGGGAGCTGAGACCCAGAGCGCGAAGATAACTGAGGCAGGCGAGGTAGCCAAGAATCTCGGGAAGACAATCGAAGGGGTATCAAGATCATCCGATGAGATAAAGAAGAAGACGACAGAGACAAGCACGAATGCGAAGTCAATAGGGAAAGCCGCCTTCGAGGCTTCTGCGAGCCTCGAGAAGATAAATGCGGTCGTTGGAGTCTCCGCAGAGGCAATCAACAATCTTGGGAAGAAATCGAATGAGATAGGGAAGATAGTCGAGGTCATAAACGATATCGCCGAGCAGACGAATCTTCTCGCATTGAATGCAGCCATCGAGGCTGCCCGCGCAGGAGAGGCTGGCCGCGGATTCGCTGTTGTCGCCGATGAGGTCCGAAAGCTCGCAGAGGAATCAGGGAAAGCGACAGAGCAGATAACTAGTCTCATACGCACTATCCAGGATGAGACAAAGACCGCTGTCAGTTCCATAAACTCAGGGAAGGATGAGGTCGAAGAAGGCAACGCGAAGGTCGGAGCGGTACTCTCCGCGATAGAGAATATCAGGAAAGACATCGATGCTATCGACGGAAAGGCAGCTGAGAATCTCGAGATGGTCGAGATGCAGAACGCAGGGATGCAGACGCTTGTCAAAGCTATAAACGAGGTCGCGACAGTGGCCGAGGAGAACGCAGCCGCGGCGGAAGAGGTCAGCTCATCGACAGAGGAGCAGACATCATCGATGATGCAGGTCTCGAATTCCGCCCAGGAGCTCGCGAAGATAGCTGATGAGATGAGGGAGATAGTCTCAAGATTCAGGATAGGCGATAATGCGAATGTCGCCAATTATTCCAGGAAGACAGACGCTCATCCTGCAGCGAAGAAGCCAGAGCAGGTTCATAAGAAGCATTGATTGGGGAAAAATAATGAAGGAGGAGAAGGAGAAGAAGAAAGGGGAAGAGCGCCAACTCGTCGCGTTCTATGTCGCGAACGAGGAGTTCGGAGTTGACATAAACCGTGTCAATGGCATAATCAAGCTCGATAAGGTAACAAGGATCCCGAACTCTGAAGTATATGTCGAGGGAGTCATAAACCTTCGGGGGAAGATAATCGTCGTCATAAATCTCGCGAAGAAGCTCCACCTTCCCGAGAAGGCAGCGGATAAGAGCACGAGGATAATCGTCGTCGAGGTGAAGGATGACCTGATCGGGATGATTGTCGATTCTGTGAGTGAGGTCCTCCGGATGGAGAAGGACAAGATAAGCGAGGCGCCGCCAGTCATCCTCGAGAAGATAGATGCGGACTATCTCGATGGTGTCGGGATACTCGGCGAGAGGCTGATGATACTTCTTGATATCGAGAAGGTGCTTCACAAGCACGAGCTCGAAAGCATAAAGAGCGCTGGCGAGAAGGCAGCCAAGGCAGAGGTCGCAAGATCGGCAGAAGCCGAAGCGAAGAGAGAAGAGGTCAAGCCAGCGCAGCCTCCAAAGCCAGCTCAGCAGAAATCCGCAACTGAGTCGAAGCCCGAGGCGAAGGCAACTCCAAAAGAATTCAAGGACGCGAAAGAAGGAGAGTACTTCTGGTTCCACAACGGGACCGCTGTCAAGAATGCAGGCGAGCTTCTTTCCGAGCTCGAGAGGATGGATGATCATTCTTTCTCGCAGCACGTCAACAAGGAGAAGAATGATTTCGCCTCCTGGATACGCAATGTCCTCTCCGACGAGGATCTCGCGAAAAGCATCGAAGGCAAGACGACGAAGCAGGAGATAGTAAGTGTCTTGAAGGAGATGGCCTGATTCTTCGATAGGTGATCATGATGGATGAGACACAACTAGTCCAGAAAGTGAAGGAGTGGCTTCTGCGGCAGCTTGTCGATCTCTCAGGGTATGATGAGAAATTCCTTCTTCGCAGGATAAAGAAGAGGATGCTGAACCGGAACATCAAGGATCCGCAGGCATACTATGATTTCCTGATGGAGGAT
>CAYNNM010000026.1:0-9998 GCA_964398575.1 uncultured Methanosarcinales archaeon | reverse complement strand
ATCGGAAAAAGAGCGTACATAATTGTTCTAAAGGATTAGTTATGCAACAAAGCAGCTTTTAAGATACTTTTAAATAAATCCGACGAAACCGGAGAAACAGCATGCAGAAAGTTCCAGCCGGAAAAGACATAAAGTTCAAGGAGAAGTTCGTCGAGAGATACAGCCAGCTTCTTGGCGAAAGATACGAGGAGTTCCGGAGCTGCTCCGTCTCATTTCTCAGAAAAGCGATCAGGGTCAATACACTCAAGATAGATGTGCCTGAACTGAAAGAGCGGCTCGAGAGGAAAGGCTGGCAGCTGACACAGGTGCCTTGGTGCGAAGAGGGATTCTGGATAAAGGGCGAGCGCAGGGACCTTGGGAATCTTCCCGAGCACGTTCTTGGCTACATCTATGTCCAGGAAGCTGCATCGATGATACCGCCAGTTGTTCTCGACCCGAAACCCGGGGAGATTGTCCTCGATATGTGCGCGGCTCCTGGATCGAAGACCACACAGATGGCTCAATATATGGGATCGAAGGGGCTCTTGGTGGCGAATGATCTTACAGGCGACAGACTGAAGTCTCTCGCCATAAATGTCCAGCGTGTCGGAGCGACCAATGTGGCGATAACAAAGATGTCAGGGTACAATTTTCCAGGGATGGAATTCGACCGCATCCTTGTCGACGCCCCTTGCTCGGGGACAGGAACGATAAGGAAGAGTCTGAAGACCATCGAGATGTGGAATCCGAACCTTGTGAGAAGGCTCTCCGGGGTCCAGAAGAAGCTTGCCGAAAAAGCATTCAATCTCCTCAGAAGCGGAGGCACGATGGTGTATTCTACCTGCACGCTTGAGCCCGAGGAGAACGAAGAAGTCGTGACTCATATCCTCGAGAGATATCCTGAAGCGAGACTCGAGGAGATAGAGCTTGACATAAAGAGAAGCGAATGCGTCCTTGAATTCGAAGGGAAGAGATATCACCCAGATGTGAGAAAGTGCCTGCGGATATACCCGAATGACAATGACACAGAAGGATTCTTCGTCGCGAAGATAGTCAAGATTGATAAGACATAGCAAAGCTCGAGCTTTGCCTCGAACAGGGGCGGGTGGTCGCTTTCCGAAGGAAAGGGTTGATAATGTCGATGAGCTTGCGAGTCGGCATTATCTTACGGGGGTTTGGATGGTGGGACCAAAACCCTTAGAGCGCCGCCCTCATCCCATCTATCTCTCTCTGCTTCGACGATATCATCTCTCTTAATCTCTCGCGATCATAGGCAGGCATGCTCTCCTTCTCGAGCATCCTCTCAAGATGCGCCACTTTCTCTGAAAGATGCGCAATTATCTTGCGCTTTATCGCGATATCCGGGTCGACGACCTGCTTGACCCTCTCCTCGATCTGTGCCGCCCGCTCTCTCGGGATCTTTTTTGGCTCTTTCGCGACAGCCTGTATCGCGCCGTCCTTTTTTCGCGAAGGAGCGTCTGAGAAATGCCTGTCCACGATGTTCCTCACAGCCTCTTTCTTCGGCCTATCCGAGAAAGAGATGGATGATGTGAATCTCTTCGATATCGCTGTGGAAAGATTCCGGAAGAATATGTCTTTTGATTCCATCTTAGAATGAGAAGAGCTTCTTCTCCGCTCTCACAGGCCCTTTTGTCGGAAATCCGCTCTGCATCGGCCTTGGATTTCCCTGCTGCATCTGGTTCGGTAGCGGCGGCGGAGAGAACTGCGGCTGCGAGAGATTCTCGTGAGGGACAAAAGAGGATGCTGAAGGCGGCGGGACAGGAACATTCAAAGGACGGATATCAGGATACTCCTGCATCACTGGGCGATACATCGATTGCTCCTCTTGCTTCTTCGGCGACGATAGCTTCATCTCAAGCTCATTCACCTTCGAGAGAGCCTCCTTAGCTATGTCAGCTACAGCGAGTATGCCTTGAGCGATCTTCTTGTTCTGCTCGATGACAGCATCCATCTTGGCTATCGAGGGGGACATTATCTTCGAGAAATCAGTCACCTCCTGGCTCGCTGTGGCAGAGCTTGCCTCCTTGAATGCATCGACCATCAGGTTCAGGGACTTCGATAGCTCGTTTATCTTCGAGAGGATCTCATCGGTCCTTGGGCCGAAAGGATTCTGCTTGAGCATCGCTACATCTTTTCTCATCGCTATGAATTCGCGATGCGGTATGAGTTCGAAAGAATCGTCTGGCATGCTTCTGGTTCTGGGAGGTTTTCTTTATAAATGTTGCGGGCAGGAAAATTTATAAGAGCTATTAACGATATCCAGTTCATGTTCACAGAGGAAGAGGGGAAAAAACTCATCAGTCTTGCGAGAGCCGCGATAGAGGATGCGTTCCTGAAGAGGGAGACAGACCTTAAGGATTACTCTTCCTTCTCGAGAAAACAGGGCGCTTTTGTGACCCTGAATAAAGAGGGGCATCTACGCGGCTGCATAGGATATACGGATGCGGTCTATCCCTTGAATCAGGCGATAGTGCTCGCTGCCCGTGCAGCTGCTTTCTCTGATCCAAGATTCCATCCTCTGAAACGGGATGAGTTCACTGATGTAGATATAGAAGTCTCAGTACTCTCGCTTCCTTCCCTTATCCGGGTGCGTAAGCCCGAGGAATATTTGAAGGAGATAAAGATAGGGCGCGATGGGCTCATAATCCGGGCAGGGCCCTATTCTGGGCTTCTTCTTCCAGAGGTCGCTGTAGAGTACAAATGGGATGAGGAGAAATTCCTCCGACAGCTCTGCATGAAGGCAGGTCTCTCGATGGATGCCTGGCAGAATGTGAATTACCAGATATACAGGTTCTCGGCAGAGATCTTCAAGGAGAAGAAAGGCTAAGGGTTGACTCGCGGTCCGCTTGGAGTATTGCCTGAATCGCTTCCTCCGCTGCTACTTCCGCTTCCTCCGCTATTCTGGCCAAGAAGCGCAGCAGTGTAAGCCGCATAGGCTTCATCCTGCGCCTTTATGCTCCAGGAAACAGTATCTCCTCTATTTACATCGAGAAGACAGCCGGAAGAAAGGTCTGTAAATTTCATGGACACAGTAGCATAATTTGCTGTCGAGAAGAAAATCAATGTATTTGTGCCTGTGAAGCTGAGCATCGCAGAGCTTTCCTCGTTCGAGCCCATCTTGTATGTATATGGCCCTCCATCGCTCGCTTCTATTATCAACGGTGTCGAATCGTGATATAGCTGGATGTACATCTTCGTGCAGCTTCCATAGTCTGCCTCCGCGTTCACCTTGTAGATGAATCCAGATACGTTTCTCTTTGTCGTCGTGTTGTATCTGGTGTATGGTGTCTTCTCGGCAGCCATCCACGCAGATGCGTAACCGCCGCTTGAGCCTCCGACGATGGTTCTTGTGTCTTCCGATGATGAGACCTCATCCTTACAGAAATGAGACACGAAAGCCTCTCTGGGTCCTTTCAGAATGAATCTCGAGAATGCATTATCCATGCTTTCCAGGATTTTACCTTCATCCTCCGCATCATAGAAGAGGGACATCCAAGTGTAACCAGACAGTGCTCTCTGCAAGGTGTCCATTCCGAGAATCAAACCATCTTCGCCGGAGAAAGCCCACTTCCAGTAGGATATTTCATCATCTGATAGTTGATCTCCCTTAGTTCCATCAGAATTGATCCTAAATAACTTATCATCAGTTCCAAATAAACTATCTCCTGATATCTCGATCACAGGAATCTGACTGTATGATCCATCTGAGTTCTTCACCATCCGCGTCTCGTAATCGCCGATGTCTTTTCCAGAAGAATCGTAGACATCATTATTCCCGAATGCGCTTTTGACAATATAGATATCTATGCCATTGTGCTTTCCAGAAGGAATTCCTGAATATTCATTATTCTTGCCAAATAATTTGAATGGCTCCCATTTTCCATTATTCAAATAATATGAATCCTTTCCGGTGCCAATGACTGGAGTATTTCCCCAAAGTTCAGGCATATCATATGTCGCATCCCATTCCTTAGAACCGAGAGGATATTGGTAATTAAACTCCATTATGTCACTGCACATACCGGCACAGGTTATTTTTCCAGTGGGATCCATCACTAAAAAAGAGTTTCCGTCAGTAGATTTCTGATACTGGTATTTTGATTTTTCAATAAGTTTAGGTCTTGGTTTGCTTGGCGTTTTGGGTTGAGAGATAAGAGGATTGGAATTTGTTTGCTTTTCGGCATCTGAGAGTTCAGTTGATTTTTTTGCAAGGCAATCCACTATTTTGCCGTCACTATTGGCACAAAACGCGCCTACAGACACAGTGCCGACTAAGAAAACGAATATGATCGCAATCAATATCATCTTTCTCATTTTCCGAGCACCTGGTCGCAGACATCTTCTGTCGTCAGATCCTGCCTCCAAAGAGGAGTGCAATCCGACATTGTGCCCAAATCGCACATTACACTGTAAAGCGCTTCGCCCCATTTCGCGAATGCGCAAGTCGAATGCGTCGGCTCGAGACCGAACCAATGGAATTGACAAGCTGCGCTTATGCCTACAGTTATCAGCGTCCCGATATTAGTCATCATTTTTTTAAGGAGAGCAGCAATTGTCTCAGCGATTATTCCGAATGGAATGAGATTGAATATCTCCCCTACGACATATTTGCACACCATATAATCTCTTGTCTGGTCGCAGATGTACTTTGGCGTGCCATATGCTGTCTGTTTAAGACATTGGAGATACATGCAATCTATCTGGCGATATTTGTTGAGGTTGTAGATTATCCCTGGTATGCAAAGGCAGGCAGTAGAAAGGACTATGCTGCTTTTTATCCCTGCATTCGAGCTCATCAGCCAATCGAAAAACAATTCTGAAGATGCGGTGTCTCCCGTGACTGTCGATTTGTCTGGAGGATCTTTTCCCATACCGCACGCCTGCATCCATTTGCTGGCTGCTTCACCCTGACTAACGCCTGCTGCATCAAGTATGCCTAGACGACAGCTTATAATCAGGCAATATTTCTTCGCAATAGGATATATTCCGAAAGTTGCTGTATCGACTGCTTTCTGCGCGAATCCAGTTGCTTTTCCGGCGGCCTGAGTCACAGTGCCGACCTTCAATAGATCAGTTATGCCTGCGATAACAATATCCACATTCACAAGAAGAGTTATTATTGAGCAGAGCTCTTGTGATGAATCAATTAATTTTTGAATCTTCCCGATAGTTTTGAAAAAAGTATTATTCACATTATGTGCCACTTCAGCTATCTTCTTCTCGATGTTCGAGTCCAGCTCTCCGAATGCTGTCGCATAGATCGGCACATTCACTGAGACATTGTCAAGCTCTGCTGTTGTGAGATCCTTTCCGTTGATCAGCGAGACTGTCGATATGTTGCAGGTGATATTCAGTGATGAAGTGTTCTTGAGGGAAATCAAGTAGAGAGGAAGGGCAAGTACTTTTGTATCTGTGCCTCCGTCTATCAGTGAGGCCTCGTCCATCTCGATGTATGGTGAATCGCAGCTTGTGACTGCTGATGAGAATATTTCTTTCTGCGACGGGCTTCCGCTGGCTCCGGAATACTTGAGCACCGCATAGAGGATGAGGCCAAGCCCCTCGACTCCGAGCGAAGCTATCTGCCGGTCTATCTTCGATGGACTCACAGATTCTGTCGTTATCGTCCAGATGTTTCCGGATGGGACAAGCAGCTGCTCGTAGATCCTCGTATAGTCAGGTGCGCTTCTCCAGCCTGCCCCATCGTGATACAGCAATGTCGCATTCGCCGAGGCGAAAGTGTTCATATTGCCTGCGACATCGTAGAATTCTCCCTGTGCCGAGAAATCGCCCGACGGTATGCTGCTTAGCGGAACCCTGCATTCAGAGTATGTCATATAATGGGTGCACTGGGCAGCGCGCTCCTGGTTCGAGATGAAAGGGAATCTCACCTTCACTTTGTTCCCATCGATAGATGATATCGAGTCAGAGAGATTCACGATGACCTCGATGTTATCGCCATTCACCAGATAATCCCTGTTGGCCGAAAGCGCGTATGTCCGGATATATTTTGGAGCCAAGAGATCGACCTTCAGTGATTTCTTCTGGGTGAAGTGAGTCCCTATGACATCGGTTCCAAATACCCTTACCTCGACAGAGGAAGGATTCCCGGATACTGTGTGGTCAAGATAGCATTCCTTCGATGTTGTTCCTACGCAGGACATCTCTGCCTGGCTCACAGGAGAGCCCGGATACGATATCTCGGCATATACATTATTTATCTGTGCCTGCGACGCGACTCTTGCAAATATCCTGTTCTCGCGCCCGAGGAAAGACTCGTCTGTCAGCTGATTGACGTGATTCGTATATATCTTATCGACGAAAGGCGAGGCATCGACATAATTCAACGAGAGGGACTTTGTGGATATCGCAGAATAGCCTGAATCATCTGTCGCGTTTATCCTGACTGAGACGCTCCTTGTCGCATCTATCGAGAACCTGACCTCGCGCTCGCAGAGCCAGTCCTTTTCTGCGACATTCCTGCAGGAGAGCCTCTCGTTCCCGTATCCTGCGGCAGGATTGAGCCCGGAGAGATCCGCATAGACCTCGCCCTTGGAGAATCCTATGAGGTCGCTTATGTTGACTGTGAAGAGGAAGCTCTTCTCGACCTTCGAGAAGTATCTTATCTCTGTATCGAAGAAGTCCTTGAGGAATGCAGTCCTTACCTGAGGCGGCTGAGTGTCGATTATCAGCTGCTGGCAGGAAGGATTCGAGCTTTGGCTGACAAGGTCGCGGGCATAGATGCACACCGTTTTTCTCCCATCCCCAAGCGAGCTCTTCGAAAGAGGGATAGTTCCTGATGCGAAGCACCCTGTCCCGTTAAGAGATATCTGGCTCTTCTTGATGTTATCGACGTAGACTTCGAGATACGAGAGCGCTGTGCAGGGGCTTGGATCCTCTGCGAAGTAGTCGAGCTCGAGTGTCGCCTTCGAGTCCCTGACTGCTGAGATCGCTATTGTCGGCGGCTTTCTGTCCACGACAAAATACGAGCTCTTCCCTTCGAGGATCCTCGCGTCATTCCTGACCTCGATATCGAAATCGAACCTGCCTTCGGAGAAGGCGCGGGTCTCCTCGAACCTGCAGACAGTGGAATTGCCTGACTTCGAGCAGCTCTTGAAAGGCTTCGATGCCGAGCCAAGGACATACCTCATATAGTATGGGTTCAGGTCCTTCACTGGCTGGTCTGTCGTGACAACTATATTCAGCGTATCCCGATCCTTGATGGTGTTCTTGATCCCATCAGTGCCGTAGACATCTATATTGACATAGGCAAGAGAATGCGCGCTGTATATCGGGATCATGACTGTCAGGAAAATCATGAATATCGCTTGTCTTTTCATCTGTCTTTCACTTCGTTCCTTGATTTATATAATTAACTGAATACCGGCTCTATCAGGTTGCGGTTCGCTTTCAAGTACCCTTCGAAGTTGCCGAGTACCTCGAGATCATTGTGGTTGAGCTGGTTGAGCTGCGACATCGCAAATGAGTAGAATCGCACGTTCCTCGAGGTCCGGAGGGTCTCTTTCGATATGATGAGATTGCCCCCAGTGTTCTTATTAATATAGGCCATCCCGACAGGGAATGTCTTATTGAATCTCATCTCAGGAAGGGTGTACTCTGCTTTTCCATCCTTTACAAATACCTCCGGAATAAGGATCTGGTTGTTGCCGAATGCATCCGGAAGATTGTAAAGCACCATTATTTCAGCAGAATAATTTCCCGGTAGAAGTTTTATTTTAGATGTGCTGGATCCATTAAGCCGAACTACTGCCATAAATTCCTCCTCGAACTCATTCTCCTTGACTTTCTCAAGCATAATTATCGCTTCTTCATTTGAATAAAGACCTTCCTCATTCTCCTTGACAGACCAGACTCCGAGAGGATCCTTCATCATCTTCCTCTTCTTGAGGGAGACTGAGATCTCGACGACAGGGTCAAGCTCTATCTCCTTCGCATAGGTGTTTCCGCAGAGATAGGTATCCACGACAGATTTTTGGCTGTAGCCCTCCTTCTTGACTGAGAGGACTCCATTCAGGCACTGAGGGACAGAATAGATGTTGGACGAAGGATTGAATGGATTGGCAGGGTCAACAGGGCATCCGATGCTTCCGCAGAAATAGGATAGATCTGCGTCACTTATCCTCTCGCCAGTCAATGAGTCCTTCACCGAGAGCGTCAGATTTGCGCAGTACTGATCCTCCTTGCAGAGGACATTCCCTAAGATAGGCATCCCAAGATTATCAGGTCCCGGCCCTTCGCATTTCATCTCTCTGTTGTTCCTTATGTTCGACTCGAGAGCGAAGTAGAGATCGAACCCCTTGCCGTTGAATGACTTCGAATCGTGGACCCTGACGAGGACCGGGTGCGACACATCATAATAGTAATTATATCTCTTCACGCCTATGAAGCTGAAGAAAGATGATCCCATCGATTCTGGGCCTATCATCTCTCCTCTGACGCCGCGGCCGGTCAGATCGAAGAATATGGGCCACGCAGACATATATGAGAACGAGACAGTGATGGAATAATCGGGCCTTTTGTTCGGAAGGATGAATAGAGCGTACCTGTTGTATCTCGGCGCGAAATTCCTCGTGTCAGCTACAGAGAGCGCGGGGATGTATATCGAGAGAAGCTCCTCGATCTGCGGTCTCACTTGTGATTTCATCCATCTTGTCCCCTGGCCCCCTGGCTTAAGCTCAGTCTCTGCGAATGGAGGGAGCCTGTCTGAATCCACTGTAGCGAATGATGATAGTACAGTGAGCGCGTGCCTCTCAAGATATGTGAAGTTCCTCTGGTTGCGGGTCAATTCATCTGCCATAAGATACGCTGCCTTCAGGCGGACAGGGATCCTTGTCTCGAAATTCTCTGCCTTAAGGACCAGATCCCCTTTCTTCGCCTCGATAGGATAGTTCAGAACGACAACGACGTCTTCATCGTTTATGTATGCTGTCGACTTTAAGCTCCCTCCCTTGACGCTATCGAGGCCCTTGAACTCATTCAGGTTTATGCAGGTGACTATGTTCGAGTCTATGTATCGCTCAAGCTGCCTCTGTATAGAATTATCGGAACCATACAGCGGAGGCTGCTTCGATGCGCAGGAGCATCCGCTCTTGCACTTGTTCGGGCTTGCGAAGTAATGCCAGTACGGGATCTTCCAGTCGACGCCGCTTCGGAAGAGTATTCCATCTGACTCTGTCGGCGCGAACGCCTCGCTTATCTTGAAATTCGTCTTCGTGAATTTATGGTAATCCTCGCCTATCCCGATGTAGCCGCCATTCTTCCCTATCTTCTTTATGCCATCGGTCGCCACTTTCTCGACGCACTGGGAGATGTAGTTCTTAAGAGGCATCAGCTCCTGCGGGACCTCGGTATTGATCTTGATGGGGGCAGATGAGGATCTCATGAAGTTGACAGTGACCACTCCTGTGAGAAGCACTATCCCTATTATCAGAAATACTGTGACCTGTGCCTTTCTCGAACCCATCAAACTTCCCCTTTTTGAAAAAATATATGCAAAAATCCTCGAAGTATGTATTTAAATGTTGTGTTTTGCCCCGGAGAAAAATTTATAAAGATAGGTTGAAGAAATCCAGTCATAAATAAGAGGTGAATGGATGAAATTCAGCAAGAAAGCGGCTTTGGATCTTTCGATCAATTCTATAGTGGTTCTTATCCTTGCGATAACCATGCTTGGGCTTGGGCTCGGATTCATGTACAAGATGTTCGGCGGGACAGCCGAGAAGCTCGACAAGATGAGCGGACAGCTCGAGAGCCAGATGAAGGAGCAATTGAAGGAAAGCGGGAAGAGACTCACGCTTGAGACAAACACTATCGAGATGAAGAAATCGAGCAAACAGACAATAGCATTCGGAATAAAGAATGTTCAGGGCGAAGGGGTTTTCGATTTTGGGAAGGATATTCCAAACCCGATCAATGAAGAGGGAAGCGCTACGGGTGCAGGAGCTTCTTGCTACCAGTCATTCAGGTCAGAATACGCTAAC
>CAYNNM010000025.1:0-10533 GCA_964398575.1 uncultured Methanosarcinales archaeon | reverse complement strand
ACTAGCCTGCCACAACATTTTTTATTTCAAAATCCGACTTTTAGGACAGAGCCGAGCCCTGGCAAATCTTTATAAACAAACCGAGAAGTCCGATAATCAGGCAAATAGAAGGTGCACCATGAAAAGATTCAGAGAAGACAGCGTAAAAAGAGAGAGACGGACATTCACAGGCGAGAGGCGAACACATAGGTCTGGCGAGGAGGAATCAAGACCTCGACGCGATGACAGAGGGGATTTCAGAAGGCCGGGAAGATCTGACGCAGAAAGGCCTAATAGAGGCAATTCATATTCCGGAAGGAAAGATTCTGGAAGGGATATGTATGGCGAGCCAAAGGATGCCTGGAAAGAGTCATTCAAGGCCATATGCGCAGAATGCGGAAAAACTTGCGAAGTTCCGTTCCGGCCGAATAACACAAAGCCGATATACTGCAGCGACTGCTTCCAAAAAATAGAGCACACAGAGAAAAGAAGTGAAAAAAAACGGGATAATGATTCGATCATGATGGAGCAAATAAAAGAGAAACTGGATGTCATCGAACGAAAGCTTGACCAAGCCCTCAAGGCTCTGGGATTCGAGTAGAATCATAAAATATAGACTCCGAAGAGAAGGAACAGCAGCCTTGTGAAGATTATTTCAGGCCAGCTATGAACGATTAAACCCGATTAGCCGCATATATCTTCTTCTGAAATGGTGCGCGATAAGACCAAAATCCGCAAGATTTATAAATAAAGGGGCTTGTTTAAGCCGGAAGAGGGCGAAATACGCCCGAGGTGGTTTGATATGGCTAAAAGAGTATTGCCTTTGGCTGCGATGGAGAAATTGCTCAAGCAGAGCGGTGCTGACAGAGTATCTGACAGCGCGAAATCCGCCCTTAAGGATGTCCTTGAGGATATCGCAGAGGAGATCGCCCAGAATGCAGTCAAGCTCGCGCAGCACGCCGGCAGAAAGACTGTCAAAGGGAACGATATCCGATTGGCGGCCAAGTAGATTTTTGTTTTTTCCAGAAATTCTTTAGATGGTTCTATTTTGCGGTATCATCTAATATACCTTCAATAGCTTGCGAAGAAGCATTGTAAATACTATCGAGAGAAGTATGTAGGTCCCAAGCCATCCTGGGTGCCATCCGAGAAGCGACACAGAGCCAAGCGGCTTGACATCCTTATTCCCGACAACTGCCTTGTTCAGCACAGAATTCTTGAAAGTGAATGCAGGGCCAAGATATGATTGCTTATCAGAGATAATTATGTCAGCTGACTTTCTCTCGCCGGCTTTCTCGAGCCAAAGAGTGTATTCTCCTGCATCGCCCTTGAGCGTGTAGACTGTCGTCAGGTATTTCCCGTCCCTCTCCTGCGAGGATGAGATCACATCAAGCGGAGGGATCGATGAGAGATTGACATTCTCGGCATAGACTGTGACATTGAATGGGACGCCAGGGGATAATGGCTCGAAGGCGAGCGATGCGCTCATCCAGCCGAATATCAGGATGACCGGTATGAATGTGTAGAGCATCGATGACAAGGAGTGCTTCATCTGCTCTCCGGAGAGAGAGAACATCTTCTTCTGTATCTCCATCGCTTTCTTAGGATTGTTCCTGTGCTTCTTTATCTCTTCCTGATACTTCTTGACCTCTTCCTTTATCCTCTTCAATTCCTTCTGGTTCGATGCGTACTTGTAGATTACGGTCGTGATGAGCGAGACTATCACAGTGATTATGAATATCGACCAGAAATGCGGCATATTGACTAGCCAAGAGAGTGCGCCTTCATTCAAATTCTGTACCAATGACATTTTATTCCATGAACTTTCGCACAGCAGGATTCATATCCATCATATGCTGCCGCGCGATGTCCTCGTAGAGCTTATAGACAATCATTACAGTCAGCAATATCCCTGTTCCTCTCGAAAGAGCGCCCGAGAGATCAGCGAGAGACGCCAGCAGTCCGACAGCCATCCCGCCCATCACTGTGAGCGGCTTTATGTATCTGTCAAGGAGTCTCTCAAGGACGCGCTCATCCTTTCGGAATCCAGGTATCTGGAGGCCTGAGTTGACGATGTTCTTCGCCTGGGATTTCGCATCCATTCCCGCGGTCTGCATCCAGAACCAGGCAAATACTGCTGAACCCGCGACCATTACGAATACATAGAACAGGCTGTACCATATATCGGCGAATGTCAAGCTTCCTTTTATTATCGAGCCGACGATGTTGCGCGGGTTGACGAAATCAGATGCTCCCTGCCACTTGAAGAGTCCGCCCCACAGCTGTATGTTCGCAAGAAGGGCAGCGACAAGTATGACTGGGATATTCGATGTATACAGGAAATTGAGAGGCCAGCGCATCCCGTGCCCCCTTATCCTTCCGAATGATAAAGGGATCTCGATCTTCAGGGACTGCGCATAGACACTGACTACGAATACGAGAACTGTCGCGAGGACAGACGAGAGAAGGAAAGCTGCTTCGACCGGATGGCCTGCTGCGAGGCTCTGGAAGAGGGCAGGTATCGCGCCTGTCGCGACATCTGGGTTCGCTGGCGATGGAAGCCAGGAGAATGCCCGGACGAATATCGATTTCGATACTCCTGCCGCGATGAACAAGGAGATGCCTGAAATAAAGCCCCATTTCTCAGTGACCTCTGACATGAACATTATGAGAAGGCCTCCCAGGATGAGTTGTAATACTAGGAGCAGCTCGAGCTGGAAATATGCCATTCCAGTATATTCTGCGGATGGCGCAAGCCCCCCCATAAACACATATATCGCTGCCTCGAATACTATGAAGAATAAGGCGAGGCCCTTGTTCAATCCCTGGAAGAACCTTCTTCCCTCAGGAGAATGGGTATCGATGTTGAGTATCTTCGCTCCGACAAGAAGCTGGAGAACGATGGATGCTGTGACAATAGGGCCGATACCAAGCGAGATTATGGAGCCGAACTCCGCTCCGAGGATTATCGATAGGAACTCGAACTCCTGCAATGCATTCTGGCCAAGGCCGAAGAGCGGGATCATCCCGAGGATGAAGAATAGGACCAGCATGATCAGGGTCCACTTGAGCTTCTCCTTGAAGGAAAGCTTCTTTTGCGTGGGTGCCTCGACCTCAGGCAGATTCATCAAAAATTCCTTAAACCCCATATATTGAGGGAAAATAAGCAATTTATAAACCTATCTTTTTTCTGACGAAAAAAGCTAGTCGACGGACGGAAAACAAAGGGGCTTTGCTTTCCGAAGGAAAGTCGGAAAATCCCGATGAAATCGGGATTTTGCATACCCTTTGGAACCCTAAGTCTATTCTCGCAGAAAAAAATTCTTTGAGGCTCGAATAGGCTGCTTTCGTAGGAAAGCTTGAAAATCTAAGATTTTCATTGAGTTAGGGGACATAAAGTCCCCTAAATTGCTGCGGAATCGCTTTCTTGAATCGAAATCTTTATATATTAAATAGTGAACACTTGTTCATATAATGGTGAACATATGTATCTGAATAGGTCAACAACGAAAGTATTGCAGCTATTTGTGGGGCACATCACTGAATCATTCACGCTTCGAGAAGTCGCAAGAAGGCTGAAGATGCAGGTTTCTCTTGTTCATCGAGCGATTCAGCCACTGATTGAACAGGCGATTGTTCAGCGAGACAAACATAAGAATCTTGGCCTTAATCATAAAACTCATCACGAGACTCTGGTTTTTGCCGAATATCTTAGACGGGATGAATTGCTAGGCAAGGGAAGATACAAGGACCTGAAATTATTTTCGGACGAGATAATTGATAAAATCAAAGAAGATAATTTTGTTCTGCTTCTGTTCGGATCAGTCGTAGAATCAGATAAGCCAAGAGACATCGATATTCTTTTGATCGTGGATAATCCTGATAAGGTCGAGTTTCACGAGAAATTCCTCCATAATATCGCATCGAACTACGGTTTGCCTTTTGAAGAGAGAGTAATTAGTTTTGAGAGTGTTTACGAAATGCTTGCGAAACGCGATGAATCAAATATCATGAATGAGATATTGAATAAACACATAGTTTTATACGGCGGAGAGCTATTTTATCGATTGATCAGGAAAGGTCGAAAATAATGCTTGAAGAAAAGAAACTCAAGGAAGCTGAGAATCGAGTGAAACAATATATCGCAGATGGAATCGTCAAGACTAAGGGAAAATCCGAACACGCTGCATTTTTCTTGAAAAATGCTGAAGATTCCATCGATTCAGCGAAAGTATTGTTTGAGATTTCGTCTGATCCAAAAAAACAGAAATTTCTCGGATTCACAAGCTTCAACGGACTGCTCTGGACTGTGAATGCAAGCTATTATTCTATGTTTTATATGGCAAGAGCTCTGCTCGAGAACGAGGGAATCAAGATAAAGACTGACTTGTCGATCCACGCAGTGACTTTTGACACGCTTATCTCTTTCTTCCATCTGACTGGTAAATTACAGAAAGAACTGCTTGACGATTTTGTCGAAGCCAAAGAAGACGCAAGCGAACTCTTAGGAAAACAAAAGGCAGATGAACTGATCGAAGAATATTTCTATGAGAAGAGAAAGCGAGGAACATTCACCTATGAGATGGGTGAAGTCCTCGTCAAATCGAAGGCAAAGACGTCGCTTGAGAGAGCGCAGAGATTCAGAAGAGAGATTAAGAAGATAATCAAGAAGAATAAAAGCTGACTCTACTTAGCCGGCTTTTCTATAATCTCATCGAATGGTGTCACGCGGAGGAACTCATCGAACTCCTCCATCGAGCGGAACATAACAGATGTGTCCTCCTCTCCTTCGTGCTCGCACTCATCCTCTGAGTATGACCTGCATATCGAAGGCCGGCTCTCGTAGATCGTGCACTTGAATGATGAATCGAGATACTTGCAGGGGGAATTGACCTGGATATACCACTCGCGGCCATCCTCATCAGACTCCTCATAGAATACCCAGATATCGTGGGCGAGATACCATCTTATGTCGTCGAGATCCTCTTTCGTGGAAGGAGTGTCTATCTGCGATGCCACATACTGGCAGCATTTCGCTGTGCAGGTCACGCATTTCGACTGCGAAAGCACAGCGGTCGCAGAGTTGTGTTTATGCTTTTCCATTTTTCCCGGTAGAATCTATTCGGCCGCGGCCTTATTCACGGAGACGATCTCTCCGCCGGCTGCCTCTATCTTCTTCGCAGCAGTTGCTGAGAAATAATCTGCCTTGATAGCGAGCTTCCTCTTCACTTTCCCTGTCCCGATGACCTTGTTCTTCCCGAATGTGGAGATATCTATCTCGAACGGCTCCTTGCCTGACTTCGAGAGCCTCTCCGCATTCTCGTCGAGGAACTGGACTGTGACTGAATTGAGCTCGATACCGGTCTTCGGCACGAATCCGTGGCGTCCGAAGTACTTCTCATTCTTCCAGATGCTTGGCTTCTTCGCGTCGCCCTTCTTTCCGGTCCCGCCCATTCCTGAGCCGCCCCTGTGGCCGTGGCCTCTGTGCTTCTTCATAGAGCCGTAGCCGTGGGTCTTCGAACCGTGCATCCTTGAGCTCTTCTTTCTCTTGTTGACTGTCATCTTACATCATCCTCTTTATGAGGTCGTTTATCTTATCCGCCCTGTATCCGAGCGCGCCTTTCTTGCTGAATGTGACTTTCGTCCCTTTCCTCTCGAAGCCGCCGATCGGCGGGGCGAGGGTGAAAGACATTATCTTCGAGTCAGGAGTGAGGTTCTTCCTCTTTCCGGAGAGCTCCTTCAATACCTCGTCTGAGACCTCGCCGTATGTCGTGAAGTCCTTTATCTTCTTGATCATTCCCTGGAACTCAGGCGTCGATGGAAGCACGACCATCTTGTTCTTGCTGTCGAGATGGAGCATCGCCATGGTGTCGGCGATAGGCCTCTTCACTCCTGTCTTTCCCCTGATCCTTATGACTGCTAGTTTCGCTTCTTTCATCTTACAATCTTCCCTCGACTATCCCAAGTTCAGGCACGAATCTCTCCTGAGTCTTTATGCTTGAGAGTTTCTTTAGCGCATCGAAGCACGCCTGGACAAGATTGACTTTCGTCGTGGTCTTGCCCCTCGCCTCTGACCAGACATCCTTGATGCCGGCAAGGCGCAGTATCTTCGCGCACTCCTTCTCTATCTTGAGGCCTGTTCCCTTCGGAGCAGGTCTTAGCTTGACTGTGACTGAGCCGCACTTTCCCACTATCTCGTACGGTATGGTGTGAGGCTCGCGGCATCCGCACTGCCAGCTTCCGCATCCTCTCTTGATCTTGACTATGTTCAGCTTCGCGTTCCGGACCGACTTCTCCCTCGCAGGGACTGTCTCCTTCGACTTTCCGTATCCGAGGCCGACAAAGCCGTTCTTGTTCCCGACAATCGCCATTATCTCGAAGTGCGGCTTGTTTCCCTCGCGGGTCTTCTTCTGGGTCTGTCGGAAGATCTTTCTCTTGCCTCCTCCAAACTTACCCTTGGACTGGCCAACCATGAGGAAATCCGATTCGATCTCCGGGACAAGTATGTCGACTACCTCTGACTCCTTTATCTTCTCGCCGTTGTCGACTATCTCGTTTATGTCTGTGAGCTCGCCTGATTTTACCTTCCTGCCCATCTCGGTCTTCGGATTCCATCCAAGCTCATTGAAGGACGCTGCCTTCGCCTTGCTTGTCTTTCGCAGGTACTCCTCCTCGTCCATCGCTCCTGTGTCTGTCTCCGAAGGCAATGCTTCCGAAGGCGCCACGATGACCACATCAGGCGTATCTGCCTGCTGCGGAGCCTGCGCTTCCTTCTTCTCTATTGCTTCTTCCTTCACATCCTTCACTTCCGCGACTTTCTTCTTTGCCATATTAACATCACTTCATCTTCGCCTTGACTTTCGCGAACTCATCCGCCATCCTCTTCGGGTCTGCGGAGACCTTGCTGTAGTTCGAGAACTGCTGCTTTGAGCCTGAATCCTTCGGGTCGAATGACGCTATGTGGTTTCCCGATATCCTCTCTTCCGACGGGAATACTTCTGGCGAATGAGGTATGTCAAGGCCTGCGTCTACCGCTCCCTTAAGGACTGCGAATATCTTGCCTTTGCTTGTCGATCGGCGTAGCCCGATGTCAAAGACCGCCTCTGCCACGCCTTTCTTCTTCGCCTTCGTCGCGATAAGATAGCCCATCAGGTACGCCGCAGGCGTGTTCTTCGATGAGTATTTCCATCCGAGAGCGGAGAGCTCCTTCGAGTTCGCTGAGACAAGCACCTTATCGCCCGCTGGCGCGTACTCGACTATCTGCGCGATTATGTTCTTCCCGGTGATTCTTGCGACAAGCCTAGGATGGCCTCCTGAGAGCATCCTTAGTCGGGCCCGATAATCGGTCTTCCCTTCCCTTTTCCTTCTGTGAGATACTGGTTTCATAATGATCACTTCTTCACGAACATCTCGTTCTCCTGCATATAGATCTTGATGTGCCTTCTCGACCTGAAGAAGCCGCCCTTCGACTTACTGTAGAGCTCGTGGTACGACTTCACGGTTATCAGCTTCTTGTCCCGGAGCTCCTTCAATAGCTCTCTCTGGAGCCTGACCCGGTTCATCCAGGCCTCCTTCAGAGGCGCTCTTGCCGTCGCCTTTCCCTTGCGCGAGCCTGAGCCTTTCCTTCTTCCCTTGGATTTCTGGACCATGATCTTCCTTGCGCGGCCTCTTGAGACACCCTTCTTCGGGCGGACTCCTATGACGCCGCGGTTTATGAGCGAGGCTATGTCGTGCTTCGTTATCGCCTCCTTTATCTCCGAGAGCTTCTCTGGGTCGAACCATACTCTCTTCTCGGAGCTCTTCAGCACCGCCGCAGCAATCCTTTTCTGAACATCAAGCTTCATTTTACATCGCGCCCTTCTTCGTCAGGACCTTGTCCTTCTCTTCCTTATCCTTCTTCTCTTTCTCCTCTTCGGTCAATACAGGCTCTTCTTTCTTCGCCTTGCCTTTCTTCTCGGCATCCTTCTTCTTCGCGAGCTTCGCTGATTTCTCGGCGAGCTTCTTCTCCTTGCCTGCTTTCCTCTCGGAGAGCCTCTTCTCGGTGGCGGTGAGGTAGTTCTCCTTCAGGTTGAGGATCTTTACCTTCCTCTCGTTAGCCGCCTTGACGATGTCGATCCTCTTTTTGGTCCCTACCTTCGAGATGATTATCGCATCCTCTTTCGGGTTGACCTTCGAGAGCTCTCCGACATTCGAGATGATTATCATATTGAGGCCGTGCTTCGTCATGTTCCTGACAGGCGCAGGGGTCCTGTGCCCTATCTGGACGTACTTCAGCTTCCCGTGGAGCTTGTGCCTCTGCTTCGACTGTATGCCTTTTGGCTTTCGGTACTTGTCGGCGAGCTTCGCCCACTTGAAGTAGTCCTGCCTTCGGAACCTCGGGTTCTTGGCCTTTATCCTCTTCTTCAGTTCTAAGAGCTGCTTGATCATACTTTCTCCCCTGCCTTCTCTATTATGTATATTCCGTCCTGGAACCTATTGAAATCGAATCCCGTCCTTCTTGTCAGCTTCTCGATGCTCGCGGCTGTCTGGCTCACAAGCTCGATGTCTGTGCCCTCGACGTTTATTATCTGGCCGTCGATCTTCACCTTGACCCCTGGCTTCAGTCGTAGCACCCTTGGGACCTTCTCGCCGAGGAAATTCTTGACAGTGAATGTCTCTCCTGCGACCGCCACATTCATAGGGAAGTGGCCTGAGCATATCTTGAGCTTGTATGTGACTCCGTGGGCTGCGCCGTGCACCATGTTCGCGATGTGCGCATAGAGTGTGTTAAGCATCCTCTTCTTCCTCTTATCGGCATTGAGCGCCTTGAGCACGATGTGCTTACCGTCGGAGGATATGTCTACGACCGCGCTCCTGAACTCGCGCTCGACAGATCCCTTAGGGCCCTTTATGTGCACGAAGTCATCCTTCTTCTCGAAAGTGACTCCGCTTGGGATCCCTATCCTCTCTATAAGCTCCTTGATTCTCATTTTAGTAGCAGTAAGCGATCAGCCTTCCTCCTATCTTCTTCTCCTTCGCCTCCTTGTGGGTCATGAGGCCCTCTGATGTGGAGACTATCAGTATCCCGAAATCCTTCGCCGGAAGATACCTCTTCTCGAACTTCTCGTACTCGTCGTTCTTGACTGAGTATCTCGGCTTTATCGCGCCGCAGCTGTTTATCGAGCCAAGAAGCGCTATCTTGAGCAGGTTCCCTTTCGAGTCCACGACTGTCGTGAAATCGCCGACGTAGAGGTTGTCCTTCATTATCTCAAGGACCTTCATCGCGACCTTCGATATCGGGGTCACTACGACCTCCTTCTTCGCGGTCTTCTCTGCGTTCGCTATCCTTGACATCACATTCGCAAGTGTATCGTTGAGCATTTTTTCGCACCTAGTTGTATTTCTTGAATCCTATCTGTGTCGCTATCTCGCGGAAGCAGTGCCTGCAAAGATTCAGGCCGTATTTGCCGACGTGGCCGCCGTAGCGTCCGCAGCGTGAGCAGGCCTTCTCGTAGACTCCTGCCGATTTCTTCCTCTTCGAGCTGTGCTTCAGGTATTTCTTCATCACAGTCGGCTTTACTTTCAGCTGCTTGAGCGTCTTTGTGTAGTTCGAGGTTGTCATCTATTCCTCCTCCGCGATCTTGATATTGAACTCCTTTCGCAGGTACTCTATCGCGTCATCCTGCAGGATCCTGTGGTTCTTCGGGACCTTCCTCTTCATGAGGCGCCTTCTCTTTATCCGGAAGCCCGGTCTCTCGAGTGTCAGGCAGGCCTGGAATCCGATTATCCCTATCGCAGGGTCGTATTTCGCCCCAGGGATGTCGATGTACTCAGGGACTCCGAAAGATATGTTCCCTTCGTTGTCGATGTTGCTTCTCGCGAGTGTGTTATCCTTGGATGCGAGCAGGCGGACGAATGCCTCTTTCGCCGCGCTCTTCCTGAGGGTGAGCTTGCAGCCGATAGGGAGGCCAGGGCGCAGGCCCCACGAAGGTATCCTCTTCTGCGTGACGGTCTTCACAGGATCGACTCCGAAGAGGTGCTTTATCAGCTTGACGCCCTTCTCCAGCATGTCGGTGGACTTTCCCGCTCCGACATTTACTGTGAGCTTCTCTATCCTTATGTCCTTCATCGCTGACATCTTAGATTGTAATGCTTGTTTTGCCATCTCCTATCACGAATATCTTCTCCGCTATCGTATCGACAGACGATTTGTCTGTCTTGATCTTGACTTTCTTCCCGTCGAGAGACTCGATGGTCCCCCTCTTCCCTATGCTCCTTCCCGCGATGACAAGAGCGCTTGAGCCCTTCGCGAGAGGGAATGAGGATTTCGCCTTCTTCGATGCGACATCGAAGAGCACCGAATCGCCGGTCTTGAACGAATCCTTGTCTGTGAGGAAATTGAATCCGCCGAAAAGATTGATCTGCGTCATCTTGCCGATCTTCTTCTTGCCAAGCACCTTGAGCGCGATCAGCGAGGCCTCATCGTCCTTTATCTTGACGAACTGGAGGAATCCTTTCTCGGAGAGCGAGAGGCGGAAAGCCTCCTTTGTCTCCTTTATCTCTATTACATCGAGG
>CAYNNM010000024.1:0-10546 GCA_964398575.1 uncultured Methanosarcinales archaeon | reverse complement strand
TTACAGCCCTTGCGGGTTATATATTTTGCGTTTTAAGAGATTTAGGACAGAGCCCCAGAGCGAAGAAAGTTTATAAACTGCCTGATTTCCCAACCATCTATGCGAAATATCGACGACTGGAGAGAAGCAGGGAAGATAGCTGCCGAATGCCTTGATTACGGAGCCTCGCTTGTGAAGAAAGGAGAGAAGCTACTCACTGTGGCCGAGAGAGTCGAGGATAAGATATGCCTGATGGGCGCGGTTCCCGCATTCCCTGTCAACATCTCGCTGAATAATGTCGCAGCCCACTACACTCCTTCGATAAATGATGAGTCGGTTTTCGCCGATGATCTTGTCAAGCTCGATGTCGGAGTGAACTTCAAGGGAGCGATAGGCGATACAGCGACAACTATCGATCTTTCCGGAAAGCACGCGAAGCTTCTTTTGGCATCTAAGGAGGCGCTCGATGCCGCGATCGCGATGGCGAAGCCCGGAGTCCGTGTCGCCGATATCGGGAAGAGGATAGATGAGACGATAAGGAGTCACGGCTTTGTTCCGATAAGGAATCTCTCAGGACACGAGATATCCGAGAACGACCTTCACGCAGGGCTGACTGTCCCGAACTACGACACCGGTGAGAGAGCAGAGCTCAAGAAAGGGATGATAATCGCGATAGAGCCATTCGCGACCGACGGGGGCGGGATGATCTTCGAGGGCAATCAGGCAGAGATATTCGGATTCGTCGAGAAAAAGCCGATGAGAGTGGGTCGCGAAGTGATGGCGGAAGCAGAGAAGTTCCCGGGCCCATTCTCCTCAAGATGGCTCGCGAGGAAGTTTCCGGCATTCAAGGTGAACACTGCATTGAAGACGATGCGCGATTCAGGGATAATCAGGCTCTATCCGGTCCTCCCAGAGAAGAATCACGGGCTCATCAGCCAGCACGAGCACACCATTCTTGTCGATGATGCGCCATTGATTCTTACAAAAAGACAGATTGGAAAATGAAAAAAGAAAAATCTCAACCTCTCTTCGCGATAGCATATACTATCTTCAATGCGACGACAATCACTGAAGGGATGAGGAACATCATCATCGCTCCAAGGATGTTTGAGAGATAGACCCCGATTGTTGCAACCTCTCGCAGAACATCCCCTCCGAATGCCGTGACAATAATCAGTCCGACAGCAGTGAGAAGGAAATCCTTCGATTCTTTCCCAGTCACATTCAGGAACCCGACAAGTATTCCAAGAACGATGAGAAGCGATGTCATCGAAGCTGTCCCATAGTTCGCAAAAATTCCTACCAGAAGCGCGATGAACACTCCGGATATAAAAGACAATCCGCCGATCATCGCGAGAGTCTTGTGCTTTACCATATTGAAAAACCTCCCCATCTAAAGATGGATGAACTAAATCATATCTGGGGTTTATAAATATTTCCTCTTTCCCCAAGAGCAATATTTTTAAATACGCGCCCTTTCTTCAGGCAGATGAGATCAGCATACATACTTATTTTTGCGATTCTCGCTGCAGCAGTCTCTGCTGTGAGCGTGGAGTACACAGCATCGATAAGCTATATTGGCCAGTCCAATTCCACAGAGAAGATATCGCTTCTGATAACTCAGGACTGCTCATCGAAAGACATCTGCCTCTTCCCTCTGCCGCAGTTCTCGTTGCCTGAGAACAGCACAGCGACTGGCTATGAAGTCTTATCTTCTTCAGGAGATTATAGGGCATATTTCCATTCCACAAAAGAGAGGTCATCATCGACTGCGGATATGATCGCTGTCGAGCTTATCGCGAAGGCGCCGCAATGCACGAACTCTGCCTGCGACCCATCCTGTGTCCGCTGCGAGGATGGCAACTGCCATCTTCCTGGATTCTTATGCGTCGCAGAGCTCACGCTCGATAAGGTCGTTCCTGAATCGATAAAGACTGGGGTCTCCCAGCTAAACATCCTGCTTCGGAACACAGGCACAGTCGATGTGAGAAACATAGTGGCTGAGGTCTCCGGCGATGGCATAAGCACAGTCTCGAGGATCCCGCTACCAAAGCTCATCGTCGCGGATAAGGACTATGCATTTGTCACCATCAATGCGACCAAGGCAGGAGCGATTGATGTCATACTCAGGATAACGATAGACAACAGGACTACGACGAGGATCCCATCGAGCATCATAGTCACTGCGGATGCGGTCCCGGTATCGCAGCCGAAAGATGAGTTCAACAGGACAGAGATACGCGAAAGGCTCGACTCGCTCAAGCAGAAGTATTCCGTTCTCGAGAAGGAATACCAGTCGAAGAAAGGAGGCTTTGTCCTCGACGGCGCAGAGCTGAGGCTTCGCGAGGCCTACACTTTCGTCTCTTCTGCAGAGGTCGCTTTCTTCGAGGAGAATTTCAAGAAATCGAATACGAACCTCGACATAGCGCAGGAGCGCCTCGCAGAGCTCGAGCGGGAGATAGGCAACGCGGAAGTGAGGCAGAGAAAATTCATCGATAAGGTCAGGGAGAACCTGACTTACATCGCCTCGTTCACGGCCGCGATAATCTCCATAATCACCGCAGTGACACTCATCAACAAGTACGTCAACAAAGAGAGGATAATGAAGCTCAAGGACACAGTCCATCTCCCCGCGAAGAAAGAGAAGGGGAAGAAAGGGAAAAGAAAATAAATCAATATAAAATAAAAAATCACTTCTTGCCTTTCGTCTTAAGGCCCAAGTATCCTGTCCCGATAGGCACAGGCTGGTTTATCATCACATTCTCGATGACAGACGAGAGGATGTCCTCCTCTCCGACGATCGAAGCCATGATCAGATGCTTGATCGGGGTCTCGAACGAGGCTCTCGCGAGGACCGACTGCTTCTCGGATACTACGCCGTACCTTGTGATTCCCTTGACCTTGCCTGAGCTTGTCATTATGTCGGCGACAAGCATGACGTGGCGCTTGTCTATCTCGAGCCCCTGGGCCTCGTAGACCTTGAAGACCTCGCGGATTATCGTCTCGCGCGCAGCCTCGATGCCAAGCACATCAGCGACCTCATAGATGTCGTTCGTGACTGTCCGTGCCTTGTCGACGAATGGAAGCTCGAGCACCGCTTTCAGGTTGGATCCTGCGGTGATTATGACGAACTCCTCTCCGCGCTTCACTGGAAGGACGTGCGTCACTCCCTTGATTCCGCTGACATAGATCTCCTTTATCTTCTCCTTGAGCTTGTAGAGATCATTTAAGTTCTCATCCTTCCCTTCCGGCTTGACAAGCAGGGTCTTCCCTTCTGTCTTGACGCCTGCCTTCAGTCCCTTGCCGAGGGTCTTGGATATCTGCGCGACTGTCAGCTTGAGGTCATCGAGCTTCTTCTGGTTGAACTCGATCGATAGGCTCATCTCGCCAAGGTCTATCTCCATCTCGGATATTATGTCTTTTAGCTTGATCTCTTTCACCTGCATCGCTATCTCGCGGATGTCCTTCCCGGCGCTATACGGCTTCTCGAGGTATATCTCCATCATCGGGGTCGATATCTCCTTCCTTCCGTCGAGGATCTCGATTACCCTTGGAAGTCCCATCGTGACGTTCATCTCTGCGACTCCTGCGAAGTGGAATGTGTCGAGGGTCATCTGCGTGGATGGCTCTCCGATGGATTCCGCGGATATCAGGCCGACGCACTCGCCAGGCTCGACTTTCGAGCTTTCGTACTCCTCGACCGCGCGGTCAAGCACGCTTTTCAGCTGCGCCTTCCCAAGCTTCTCCGCATTCTCCTTTATCTCCTCGATTACCTTATGAGGCAGCTTATCTTCATAATCCTTGTAGAGGCTATCCATTTTACTCCTTACCTCCTGTGACTTCCTGTATGATCTTCTTCACGTTGATCTTCCCTTCCTCTGACTTCGATACGTCGATCCCGTCCTCTCCGTACTCGAACTGCACGATCTTGCCTGCCGAGTCCCTGACAGTCATGTCGTACTCGACTTTGAGGTCCTGCATCGCGTTCGCGAGGCGCCTGTAGAGGTATCCAGATTTCGGTGTCCTAAGTGCAGTGTCCATCAGAGCGTCCCTTCCTGTTATCGATCCGAAGAAATACTCGGCAGGGTGAAGCCCTTTCGCGTATCCGTCGCGGATGAATCCGTGGCCCTTTGGCGAAAGATCGTCTTTCTTGAAGTGCGATAGTGTCCTTCTCTTGTAGCCCTTCTCTATCCTTTTCCCTCGGAGAGCCTGCTGCCCGACGCACGCTGACATCTGAGCGAGATTAAGCATCTTCCCTCTCGCGCCCGACTTCATCGCCTCAAGGAGGTCATTATCCTTTATCGAGTACTGCGAGATGAGTTTCGCTGACTTGTTCCTCGCGCCGTTCAGTATCTCGAGGATCTTGAGCTCGAGCGTCTCCTTGACTGTCTTTCCGGGGAAAGCATCGAGCTTCTCCTCGTGGAATAGAGCGATCAAGGAATCTATGTCTGTGTAAGCTTTCTTGAACAGCTCATTGATCTTTATCTTCGCATCCTCTGGAAGGTCAAGATGAGATATCGCTACAGTGAATCCTGTCTTCTTGTGGGTCTCGACCCCGAGGCGGAATATCTTCTGGAGAAGGTCGACTACGTATCCCTCGCCGTACTTCTTGTGGAGATTCCGGAGAAGCAATCCTGAGCCCTCTCCGAGATTCGCCTTATCCATATGGCCCTCGACAAGCATCCCATTCTTTATCTTCACAGGTGTGCCGTCCTTGGCCTCCCCTTCGAAATTGAAATCGGATGGGAGGAGCACAGAGAATATCTCTTTGCCGCTCACGACTTTCTTTTCAGGGAGACGAGCTGTGTCCTCTATCCCTGCGGATATCAGTAGGGAGACAGCATCTTCCCTCTTCAGCTCGATCCTCTTTGTCAGTATGTAGTTGCCCGAGATGGCATCCTGTATTCCGCCGATAACCGCAAGACCGTATCTTGGGGAGATTATCTGCGACTGGACAGGCATGAGGATCATCGCCTCGCTTCTCGCCTCCTCTGTCTGAGGTATGTGCAGGTTCATCTCGTCCCCGTCGAAATCGGCGTTGTAAGGCGCGCAGACAGCAGGGTTCAGGCGGAATGTCTTTCCGGGGAGCACGCGCACGAAGTGGCACATCATGCTCATCTTGTGGAGCGAAGGCTGCCTGTTGAATATCGCGACATCTCCGTCGAGAAGATGCCTCTCGACGACGTATCCTGGCTGGATCTCCTCGAGCAGCTGCTCTTTCGTCTCATCGGTTATCTTCTTCTTCTTGCCATCAGGCCTGATTATGTAGTTCGATCCAGGGTACTCGCCAGGACCCTTCTTGACGTAGTTCTTCAGATGCTCCATGTTCCAGGTATTCACTTTCTCCGGAACCGTGAGCTTTCTCGCTATGGCCTCAGGGACCCCGACCTCGTTCAATCCGAGCATCGGGTCAGGGGAGATGACGGTCCTTGCCGAGAAGTTCGTCCTCTTTCCTGCGAGATTGTATCTTATCCTTCCCTCTTTCGCCTTTATCCTCTCTGCGATGGTCTTAAGAGGCTGGCCGCTTCGGTGCCTCGCCGGCGGAAGCTGCGCGACATTGTTGTCGAAGAATGTGGTTATGTGATACTGCAGGAGATCCCATAGGTCCTCGATGATTATCTCTGGGGCCCCTGCGTTTATGTTCTCGAAAAGCCGCTGGTTTATCCTGACGATGTCTCCGAGCTTGTGCGTAAGGTCATCCTCGCTCCTCTCTCCTGTCTCGAGGGTTATCGAAGGCCTCATAGTCACCGGAGGTATCGCGAATACTGTGAGCACCATCCACTCAGGCCTCATGAACACAGGATTCATGCCGAGCGCGGATGCGTCCTCGTCGCTTATCTTCTCGAGGCGCGTCCTTATCTCGATAGGGGATATCCTCTTCTCGTTCTCGAGGAATGTCGTCGGCTTCTCGAGAGCCACCTTGAGCTGCTTCGCCTTGCAGTGAGGGCATTTGCTCGTCGTCTTAAGGCTCGCGATCATCTCCTTGATCTTCTTCCTCTTCTCATCGAGGCCAAGCTCCTTCTCCGATGCGGCCATATCCTCAAGATGCTTATCGAGCTTCTGCTTCGGGATGAGGAGCTTTCCGCAGTCCCGGCAGGTTGTCCGCAGAGCCGTAAGTATCAATGGGACATACTCGAAATGTATGATCGGGCGAGCGAGCTCCATGTATCCGAAGTGCCCGAGGCACTCTTTCAGCTTCGAGCCGCAGGTCTTGCACTTGAGTCCCGGATCGATGACTCCGAGGCGGATGTCCATAAGCCCTCCGTCGACAGGATATCCTTCCCTGTCGTAGAGCTCAGGCGTCACTATCTTCGCAGCAGCCATCTTCTTGATCATCTTCGGGCTCACCATCCCGAACACTATCGATTTGACCTGTTTAGATACATATTGGTTCTCGTCTATCATTTTTTCTCCTCGAATCAGTACTTGTCCTTCAGGTTGAGCTTAGGATATATCCCAAGCGCCTTGAACTCGTCAAGCAAGAGCTTGAACGCGTATGAGAGCTCGATGTTCGATATCTCTGTGTTGTCTCCGCAGACCAGGCAGAAATTCCTGTTCTTGAAGTCATTGTGTATCGCGACCATTCCGCAGGATTCGCAGACAGGGACTATCGTCCTGTCGGAATCGAAGCGCTCCTTGAGGAGCATGGATGCTCCGTGGGCGACGAATGTGTCCTTCTCCATCTCTCCGAGGCGCAGTCCGCCTTCCTTCGCGCGGCCCTCTGTAGGCTGGCGTGTCAGGAGCTGGATAGGCCCTCTCGCTCTCGAGTGGAGCTTGTTCGCCACCATATGCCTGAGTCTTAAGTAGTACATGTTGCCGATGTAGATCCTCGCAGTCATCCTCTCGCCAGTCTCTCCGTTGTAGAGGACCTCTGTGCCGTCCTCGCGGAAACCAAGCGACAGGAGCTCGTTTCGGAGAGCCTCCTCTCCTTCCGCCTCGAACGATGTGCCGTCTATGTATCTTCCGGCAAGAGCCCCGGTCTTTCCGCCGACAAGCTCTATCAGGTGCGAGACTGTCATCCTCGACGGGATTCCGTGAGGAGAGAATATGAGGTCAGGCGTGACTCCTGATGCGGAGAACGGCATCGATGCCTGAGGGACTATCATCCCGACGACACCTTTCTGTCCGTATCTCGAAGTGAACTTATCGCCTATCTCGGGGATCCTCTGGTCGCGCATCCTTATCTGGACCATCCGGTTGCCTTCCTCATTCTCTGTCAGCATGACAAGGTCGACTGTTCCGCCCTCTCCGTGCGGGATGGTGACAGAAGATTCCCTCTTCAGGTTCGATGCGAGATTGTACTCGTCGAGCGAGGAGAGGAATCTCGGAGGAGAGGTCTTCCCTATTATGACATCTCCCTCCTTCACTTTCGCCTCGTTGTAGATTATGCCGTCGCCCTCGAGGAAGCGGTAGTCCTTCTCGGACTTGTATCCCTTGACATCCTTGTCGGGGACGCTTATCTCGTCGGCGAGCCCGCCTGCGTACCTTAGCTCTGTCGCGGAAGCCGGGCGATAGTATGTCGATCTGCCCATTCCGCGCTCGATAGAGCCCTTGTTGATTATGACCGCATCCTCCATGTTGTAGCCGTTGTAGGCCATGATGGCGACGACTATGTTCTGTCCCGACGGATGCTCCTCGTATCCGACGACGTCGTGGTTGATGGTCTTGACTACGGGGATCTGCGGGCTGTGCAGGAGATTTATGTCCATATCGAGCCTTATCGGGAAGTTCGCAGTGTAGAATCCGACTGCCTGTTTCTGGTTCTTGCTTCCGATAGATCCTCTCGCCGAAGGCCCGTAGTTCAGGTACGGGACAAGGGATGATGTGAGCCCGAACATCGCGATAGGCGCGATCTCGAGGTGAGTGTGCTCCTTTGTTATCTCATCCTTCGTGAATGCGACAAGCGCGTTCTCCTCCTCGGCGACATCGAGGTACTCGATGACTCCCTGCCTCATCAGATCAGACCAGGAGATCTCGTTCCTCTCAAGCTGCAAGAGGTGCTTATCGGTGAGCTGAGACTCACCGTTCTTGACGACGATAAGTGGACGCCTCACGCGTCCGCGGAGATTCTCGATGTATATCTCGTTCGTCTCCTCGTCGTGATGTATGTTCGCGTTGTCCGTTATCGCTCCCTTTCTCCTGTCCTCGACGAACTGCGAGACGAAGTCCTTCGGATTGTCGCATGTCCCTATGAATTTCGAATTGAAGTATACTTCTGCCATTGTATCACCTTGATGCCTTAAGGCCGTATCCCTTAAGATGCTTGATCATATCCTTGTCGGAGACATCCTTGGTCACCGACGCGAGCAGCGAGAGGTTCTTCCTCAGGCCTATGTTTGTCCCTTCCGGAGTCTCTATCGGGCAGAGGCGTCCGTAGTGTGTCGGATGGAGCTCCCTCGCCTCGAAGTTCTCCTGCGATGCGGAAAGCGGCGAGACGACCCTCTGCAGGTGCGAGAGCGTAGCGAGGTAGTTCAGCCGATCCATCCTCTGGCTTATCCCTTTCCTCGCGCCGACCCATACTCCTGTCGCCATGCTCGAGTGTATCCTCTGCGTGAGGAGCTTCTCCCTGATTATGACTTTTATCGACGGGAACTTGCCTCTCTTGACTATCCTCTGGAAGTTGTAGAGAAGATCCCCTATCAGGACCTTGATGTTCACGCGGAAAAGGTCGGCGAGAAGATCGCCTGCGAGCTTCAGCCGCTTGTTCATGTAGTGGTCCTTATCATCCACAGGCAGCTCTTTCCGAGCCACTTTTATGAATTTCTTCAGGAGCTTGCATATGTTGTAGGCCTTATTCATCCTGTCATCCTTGTCTATCCCAAGATGGGGCAGGAGGTACTTGTCGAGGATCTCCTTCATCCTCTCGACCCGCACTTCCTTCGACTGGGTTATCCCTGTCTTCTTGGCGATGTAGTCGAGGGCATCCTCCTCGGTCTTCACTTCGGAGAACTCGTATAGGTTGATCAGCACCTCGTCGTACTGGATGTCCTCGGAGACTGCCTTCATTATCTCCTCATCCTTGATGAGCCCAAGAGCCTTCGCGACGATTATCGCAGGGACTCTCCTCACTCTCGTAAATGTCAGGTAGTATATCCCATCCTTCATCCTCTCGATGGTGTGCGGGATCTTGAACGAGCCCTTCTCGGAGAATAGCTTTCCGACGTACTCGCTTATTCCCGTCGAGGCCTTCTCGATGAGGAGCCGGTTCGGCGCGAGGTCCTCGACATTTATCAGGACCTTCTCTGTGCCGTTGATTATGAAGTAGCCGCCAGGGTCGTTTGGATCCTCACCTTTCGCAGCAAGGTCATCCTTTCCGAGGCCGTGCAGGTGGCAGGCCCTCGATTTCAGCATTATCGGGATGTTCGCTATCCTCGCGGTGAACGTCTCCCTCTGGATCCCGTTTATGTGGGCCGAGACATCGATGTAGCACGGAGCCGAGTAGGTTATCTTCCGGAGTCTCGCCTCGTTCGGGTAGATGTCTCTCTTCGATCCGTCAGCCTCTGTTATCTCAGGCTTTGTCACCCAGATCTTGTCGAGCTTTATCTTGAACTCATCGACATTGTGCGGGATGATGGTCGGCTCGATCTCCCTGTTCTCCTCGAGGACCTTGTTGAGCTCCTCCTCGATGAAACCGTTGAACGACTCTATCTGCGCTTCCGTGAAATTCATGTCGCGGAAGTATCTCGATATCAGTATCTCGGATTCTTTCTTATTCATTTATGACGCCTCTGTAGTATGTTGTCTCGCCTCTCGTCGGGCTTTTTCTCGTTATCTTGATTATGTCTCCAGCTTCCGCGCCAAGCTCCGCTATCGCTGGGTCGTCCTTGACGATCTTCGGGATCTCTTTAAGTCCGATGCTGTACCTCTCGAAGAGCTCTTTTCTCTCCTTCTCAGAAATCTTCACGTGTTTCGAAACCAAGTTGTGCTGTCTTGCCATTTTCCCTTCACCTGCCGAAAATATGAATGAGCCGGTCGGGACTTTCAACGAGCCCGTAGTCTTTAGCCTGTAGCCCGTAGTTTCCCTACTGGCTACTGCCTACTGGCTACCGGCTCGAATTTGAACCCGCGACCACCGCATTGCTTTCAACGGATGTTAAAAGTGCGATGCGCTATCCAGGCTGCGCTACCGGCCCATCTGAATGTCACTCGGAATCATCTGATTCCCTTATCCTGCCTCGCCGGATCATGGAGCGGGCCAGCCCTCCCTGACTCCCCCGTCGGCGGATCGCTCGTGATTATAAACGCCCTGGCCGGGACTTTCCTCGTGGTTTTCTTTTCGAAATCTACGATTTTGAACCCGGGTCGAAGCCTTTCTGCACCCAAATTCGAATTCGGGAGCTCGACAGGGCTTCATGATAGGCCACTACACTACCAGGGCTTTCTTTATGGTAAATCTGCATAAATCTTTCTACAAGGCAAAAAATAGGCTTGTTTAGGCCTCCTTAGCCATAAAGAAAGATTTAACAACCATATTGGCTGGATTTTTTACCCCTTTATAAAGCTTTCCTTATCAAGATATTGTCAACTAAACGTGAGTTTTATATATAAGTTCTTATATTATACCTCG
>CAYNNM010000023.1:0-10564 GCA_964398575.1 uncultured Methanosarcinales archaeon | reverse complement strand
GACATCGTAAGTCCCCTTCTCCCCCTTGCCTATCAGGAACTCCTGCGTGTTCCTCTCCCCTGCCGCGACAAGAAGCGCCTTCTTCTTCGGCTCAAGGAAGCTGATGTTGTGCTCTATGAAATATATTATGTCGAAATCCTCACTGTTCTCGAATGTCACAAGCACATCGTCGTTCTCTCCGACGGATAGCGAGTAGTCCTTGGCTCCAGATATGTTGATCGCTCTCTCCTTTCCGGCAGAGGCGATCCCGCTCAATAGATACGTTAGCAGAAAGACAAGCGCGACTATCCCGAGGATGAACAGGATGAAGTAGACCCATTTTCTCTTCACTTTCTTCTCGGCGAATATGTCGAGCGGGCTCTTGTCTCTCTTCAGCCTTATCTCGCGCCTTCTCTTCCTCGTATCCCTGACAACAATGGCGAGGATTATCGCTGCCGCGGCGGCGATTCCCGCAAGGAAATAGTACATATATTTCTCGACGAAAGGAGTGACTTTCTCGATCTCGAGGAGTATGCCTTCGGTGTATGTCGAGACATTCCCCTGCGTCACGACCGCTTCTGTCGTCACCTCATATATCCCATCAGGGACAGAGTCCTCCGCGAATATGTCGATCGTGAAGCTCCTGTTCGAGAAAGCAGGGACATCGATGGATCCTGCGGAGGTCGTTATCCAGCCGGCATCCTCCGGAAGGTTGATATTGTAAGCGACACTCGAATTCTCGTTGTTCTGGATGGTTATCGGCACGCTGACCTTCTCGAACGCCCTTATCTTGATGAGATTGCCCGCGCTCTCAAGTCCGGTCGTGTTTATGTATATTATCGATTTTGTCTTCGGTATCTCTTCCCTTATGAACTCAGCGATCGTCCTTGCGCCCTCTATTGTTTTTCTTTCGGCACCTTTCGCGATATCGATCGTCTTTCCGAAGAGGGCTCCGCCGTATTTCGCAATTGCTCCCGCATTCGAGTAGATGAGGAATCCAAGCCCAAGCGCAAGAAGCGCGATAAGCAGCCATTTGCCAAGCTTGAGGAGCGGCCTCAGGTTTATCTTCTTCTTCACACGGGCCTTCTCGACACCGAGTGTCGGGACAGCATCCACAGCAATTCTCTCATCGAGCGCCTTTCTCTTCACAATCCTTCTTCTTGCGACTATGAATCCTATCGCAAGAAGCGCAAGCAGAGCGCCCGCGAGCACATAGAGCCAGAAATCAAAGAGGAATGATACCGCACTCCTCCATATCTTCTGCCAGATGCTCTCTTTCTCAAGGGTCACCACTATCGATCTTGAGTATGTCGAGCTCGATTTCTCCGGCTTCGCTGTTATCGTGACAAGGTACCCCGTCTCATTCACATCCTCGCCCGGTTCTGAGATGAGCGCGAAGTACTCGGTCTCCCCCGGCGTCGCAGATACTCTTTCCGCATCCGCTCTGAGCCAGGAAGGGGCCTCGACCATTATCTCATAATCAGAATCGAGGATCCCTGTATTCTCGATACCTATCGTTATCGTGTTTCTCTCGTAATTCAGTTTCGTGCTCTTCGCGATTATCCTCGGCTTGTGCGCCTCATCAAGCGAGATTATGTCAAGGATGAGTGTCGCCTTGTCGCTTATCGTGCGTCCGCTGACCTTCGCCTCAAGCATTATGTCGTATTTCCCTTCCGCATCGCAAGGTATGTCGGCGATCACGCCTATCTCTCTTGTCTCGCCAGGCTCAAGCTCAAGCGCGCGATCGAAGGAAAGCGAAGTCCAGTTCGGCGCGACAAGCGAGAGATCGTACCTCTCTTTCCTTGTCCCGTCATTCTTGAGAGTGGCTGAATAGACATCCCTCGTGCAGGCCGATGCCCTGATGTCGAATGTCTCGAATACTATATTGGATGAATGGCATCTTTCGAAATCCACCTCTGTCGCGTACTCTTTTGTCGTCTGGCCTCTCTCCCCTCTCACGAAGATGCTTATGTTCCTCTTCCCAGGCATAGCGTCGGCGAAAGTGCCGTTGAACGAGGCAGTCTCTTTACCCCATAGGAATATCTGCGTGAAATCGAGGCTGACATCGTTAGAGAGTATCGTGTAGAAATTCCCGATATCGCTCTCGCTCTTTATCGCTACAGGATATGCGGTGGCCTCATCGTTGCAGGTGTTGATCGTGCCATTGACTCCGACTGAGAAATCAAAGCACGCGTTTGTCTTAAGATACAGCGGGACCTCGGCATACGCGCCTGTCTCGATCTCCCTTATCCCCACACTGAAGAACGATTCGCCGTGGAAATAGCACGGCTCTGTGATGAATGCGAATATGTCTATCCTGTCTCCAGGCGCTAGCATGAATCTCTTCTCAGAGACACTCACGAATTCAGCGTGATCCCCATCGACTAAGACTTCGTAGCTCTTCTCTCCCTGCCCATTGTTCCTGACAGTCATCGAATACCTGACTGGCGTGCACGGGCAGGCCTCGTACGCAGTCACAGCCGCCTCGACACCCATTGTCGGGATGTCCCGCAAGACTATCTTTCTCTCGAACTCTTTCTTCAGGCCGAATGTCGTCTCGACATCGATGAGCAATGAATAGGTCCCTTCTTCCTTGCAGGGAAAATTAAGATGATTATATATGACTGCGCTCTCAAGAGGCTTAAGCGTGAATGTTCTTGGAGCGATAGAGGAGTACTTGGCCCCGCTTCCGGATGCGCTTATCCTATATACGCTCTCCACATCTCCAGTGTTCTCTACACTGAGCATATCAGTATATGCCCTGCAATTACCTGAGATTATGTCCTTTTTGCTTGAGAAAAGGGAGAAATCTTCCTTTAGAGCCGAAACAGAGACAACAGAAGCCATAAAAACCAAAAAAGAGACTAAAAGAATGGTTTTTAACTTGCTGTTATTCATAATTAGCATCCCCATATTTACTACTGCGGAATGAAGCAAATATATATAAAGCTTTCCAAAAGAAATACAGGTATGATAAGGAATGCCACGAGAAAGAAGGTCCTCGCATCGGAGAAGAAGATCTGCAGAAGCCTCTTCTCGAAAAGCAAAGGCCTGATGTTCACATTCCCAAGATCAGATTTCGGCCTGATATTCGAATTCAGGAAAGAGAGGATAATCCCGATAACGATGCTCTTCGTATTCTACCCGATAGACATCCTCTGGCTCGATTCGAAGAGAAAGGTGGTCGAATTAAATGATCAGGCAGCGCCATTTGTCCCGACAATAACTCCGGAGAGAAAAGCGAAGTATGTCATCGAGCTTCCGGCAGGCACGATAGAGATGACACGCACGAAAGTCGGCGATGTGATCAGCTTCTAGGCCTGACGCTCTCAAGGAAGGCCACAAGCTCATCTTTTGTCTTCTTCCCCTTTATGTTCTCGGAGAGCATCGAATCATTGAATGAATCCCTTACCCATTCTGCGAAATCATTCTTATCCGCTGCGACGTGCGCTGCGAAGAACTCAGCGGTGCTGTTCTTCAATGCCTCAAGAAGATCACCGAGGTTCTTCAGCATCCTTCCATCAGGCATCCGGAATGCCCTCTCATCAGGCACATTCTTCGAGAAATCAGAATATTTCTCAGGCGCGGCTGATTGCGTCATAGCTGCTTGCGGAGCCGCATTAGTCTGTTCTAGAATCTGATTCTCTGCTTTCGCTCCGCCGGCCTCAGCAACACCTGCTATTGGAGCAGGCGCGCTCGATGCCGGTTCCGGAGCGCTTCTTGACTCTTCTTTAGCGGGCAAAGCCCCATTAGTTTCTTCTGAGGCAGCAGTTTTTCCTTCCGCGACCTTAAGAGCATCTGTTATCATTACACGCGTGTGCCCTCTCTCCTCGGTGACAGGCATCTGCGCAGGGGGTATGTCTCCCATCTTCTTCGGGGCAGTGGGAACAGAAGATTCTGTCTTCGAGAGGGCATCGGAGAGCATCTCTCTTGTATGCCCTCTCTTCTCTCCGCCGCCTGCCCCATTATTCCCCTCTCCACCAAATGCATTGACTATCTCTTCGCGCTTCTTCATCTCTTTCTCTGTCAGTTGGGTCGGCGCGGCGGCAGGCTTCTCCACTACCTTTTCTCTCTCTTCCTTCTTCCCCGTCTTTCCTCTCATAAGGATGAAGACCGCTCCGCCTGACACTCCAGCGACAGCGACTATCGCGATCCCTCCGAGGACAAAGTACCAGATGAGCGCTCCATCCTTCACCGAATCACGTATCGCAGCCCTCTCCCCGCTTCGCTCAGCTGCCTTCTTATTGGAAGCCTCTATCTCTTTCTCCTTTCGCTCTATCTCAAGAAGGCAGCTCTCGTTTGTCGTGCACCCCTGCCTTGGATTGCAGTAGCTGCACCCGGTGCAGGTGTCCGTGTAGCTGCATTTTCCTGCGATGCAAAGATCATTTGTGCATTTGCTGTAGTCATTGCAGTCAGAATCCTTTATGCAGGTCACGTTCCTCCGCTCATTGTAACAGACCTTGCTCTCGCAGAAATCGGCTGTGAACTCGTTTCCGTCGTCGCACTCCGAATCCTTCGTGCAGCCAGTCACGACCTTGCACGAGCCGATGGCCTTTGTCTTCGGATAGAGCGGGATCCCTGAGATGTCTTCCTGGCAGCATTCCCCAAGAAGCATAGTCACCATCCTCACATTATACATCCCGACAGGCGCGACGAAGTTGTAGGTATCGTCTCCGCTTTTCTTGACGTGGCTTCCGATCCCAAAGCGCTGGATGTCCATCTCTGGCCTCACTCCGCAGGCCCTTTTCCCTATCTCAGTCCATCTTTTCTCGTCAGCCACGATATCTATGTACATGTTGTTGAAATTCACGAATTTGCTCTGCTCCCCAAGCCCGGAGAATGTCACATTAAGCACCCCACCCTCAAGATAGCACCCGCTAATCGAGAGATTCATTGCATTGCAGATGAGGGCATCTAGCTTGCAGTATGCGCTGTAGTTCTTTGTCTCTTTATCGTAGGAAGCGTAGAATGTGTACTGCCCGCTTCTTGTGACCCTTCCGGGCGAGCTTATGAATCTTCCATTCTCGTATTTCCCAAGAAGATATATCTTCTCGCTCTCCCCTTTCCTCTCGACATATGTGTATTTTGGATGCACAGTCGTATCGAAGGTGAATGAGAATCCATCCCCTCTCTGCTCGCAGCCAGGGGTCCCTGTCCGTATCCTTTCGTAATTTATCTTCGCGACCTCGGCGTAAGACGGAGAGTTCAGGCTGCTGTACTGGAAGACTGTACTCTTCGTCTTCTTCTCGACCTCGATGACCCTGTTGTTCCCTGTGTCTGCTATCAGGATGTTGCCGTTTTTGAGCTGCAGCGCGCTTTTCGGAAGATTAAGCTCATCGAATCCATTGCCTTTCCTAAGCCCGTATCTCCAGATTATCTCTCCATTCCTGTCGACCTCGACGACCCTGTTGTTCCCGGAGTCTGTTATCAGCGTGCTGTTCTCAAGCTTGACGGCGAACCAGGGCTTCAGCAGATTGTACTCGGAAGGCGAGCACTTCTTGTTCACATCATAGACATTGCATCCGAAACCGCCCACTATCTCATTCGATCTTGTGACCTCGATGACCCTGTCATTGTATGTGTCCGCTATCAGGATGGTCCCATCTTTGGTGAGCACAGCGGATGAGGGCGAATTCAAGTTCTCATATATTGTATTCGCGCCGCAGTCGAGGAACTTATTCGAGCAGCCATACTCCCAGGTGACTGCTTTGCTGCCCTCTACCTCTATCACCCTGTTGTTCCCTGTATCTGCGACAAGAGTTCCGCCATTCGGCAGACGAAATGCGCTCATTGCATGGTTCATCTGGTTGAAATATGACCCGATGTTTCCTGTGCCGTATCTCCAGATAGTATTCCCATCGATGTCTATCTCGAGTATCTTGTTGTAGATATTGTCTATGAAGAGTGTGTTCCCATTATCGAGCCGTGTCGCGGAGTCGAACCCATAGAAGCAGTTCTCCTTCTCGCAGAAGCAGCTATTCCCGCTACACTTGAATTCCCAGACTATGTTCGACTCATTGTCGACCTCAAGGACCCTCTGGTTCTTGGTGTCAGTTATCAGGTAATGGGTCTCGGCAGCAAGAGCGCTCACAGAGAGAAGCAGTAAGACTAATGCAAACACCCCTTTTCCCATATATCCATTCAAAAAAAGGCGTATTTAAATGTTTTCACTACAAAATTTTATAAACTGCTGCTTTTCCCAATGTCTTAGCGGGGATGTAGTATAACTTGGCTAGAATAACTGGCTCCAGGCACTGGAGCGATGAGCTGCAGATTCTGCGGCGATGATGCCTTTCTATCCAAAAGTGCATCTCTCGGCTGCTTTAGCGAATCGTTTCGCGGAAGACACCGGTTGATCAGGGTTCAAATCCCTGCATCCCCATTTCTACTTACCTTCATAGTCCAGGCATCGCATCCGAGCTCGAAGCGAGAATGCGTCCGGGGGTTGTCAGGGCAGGCTGCCCTGACGTGAGAAACCTGCATCCCCAGTTCTACTTACTTTTAATCCATCGCTTTCTTGTCCTGCTTAAGATACGCCCTGAATATGAACGGGAAGATGACTGTGGTCACGATGGCCATCCCGACTATCGCTGAATATATCTCTGTCGTGATGAGGCCCGCGCTTCTCGCTATCTCCACGATGACAAGCTCTATCGCTCCTCTCGCATTCATTCCCCACCCTATGAGCGAGAGCTTCTTCAGCGAGAGTGTTGAGAAGAATCCCGCAAGCATCGTCCCGAGCACCTTCCCGACTATCGCGACAGAGGTGATGATAAAGAAGAGCGATGGAGACCTCACTATTCCCGCGAGGTCAAGATTGAACCCGACATATATGAAGAAGAAAGGGACGATGAATCCGAAGGTTATCACCTTGAGCTCCTCGACGATTATCCTCTCAGCCTTGCGGTCCTTGTTCGTGAGATTGATTATTATTCCAGCGAGAAACGCCCCGATTATCGGACCAAGATCAAGCAGGCTTGAGAGCGCGGCCACAAGGAAGCCCATCCCCATTATTATGCTGAATACCTCCACACGGTTATTGTTGTGCACAAGGTGCTTGGTTATCCACGGGATGATTCCCTTGAAGAGCAAGAATACTGCCGCGACAAAGGCGAGTATCTTCGCGCCGAACATATAGAACGCGGTGTTTGTCGTGTCAAGCGCGAGAAGCACGATCGAAGATATGAAGACGAAACCGAAAAGCCCATCGAGGACTCCTGCCTCGACTATTATCTGCCCGATCCGCGTATTGAGCTTGCGCAGCTCATCGAGCACAGCGACGACAACACTTTCCGCAGTCATCGCAAGGGCCATCGCAGTCACAAGCGAGACCATCTGCGAGAATCCGAGGAAAGCATGCATCACGATGTACCCAAGGACCGCGGGCACTATCGCCGCGAAGAATGAGACAAGCACCGCTTCCTTTCTCGTCTTCTTCGCTCTCTTGAGATTGAGCTCAAGACCTATCAGGAAGAGAAGGAATACTATACCCAACTCAGAGAGGACAGAGAGGACCCCGACTCCCTCTTCCGAGACAAGCGCCTTTATCGCAGGAAGCCCAAGAAGGATGCCTGCTATCATCTGCCCGACGACCCGTGTGACCTTGAGCTTCGAGGAGAGCTCGGCGAAGATTATCGAGACAGCGAGAAAGACAGCGACCCCTATTATCATGTCGTAAGCCATTCCCACATCTTCGCTCGCGGCTTATTTAAATCTTTTCGATGGCAAGGCTTATAAATCGGATTTTCCGTAAGAGCACCCATGCGAAAAGAGGAATGGGGCGCTTTCACTACCCTCATCGGTACAGTCGTCGGCGCAGGGATTCTCGGCGTGCCTTATGTCATAGCGAAAGCGGGCTTTCTCACAGGGATTCTCGCCCTCATAATCACCGGAGCGGCAGCGCTTCTGATGCATCTCTATCTTGGCGAGATAATCCTTCGGACAAAAGGCAAGCACCAGCTCACAGGGTATGCTGAGAAGTATCTTGGCAGGAGAGGCAAGTTCGCGATGATGATAGCGATGATGCTTGGGATATACGGCGCCCTCATAATATACTTTATCGGAGTGTCGAACATCGTCTCTGTCCTGACAGGCATCGATAAGACAATCGCCCTCTTCGCGTTCTTCGGAATCGTCTCGACACCGATATTCTTCGGGATAAAGACAGTCGAGCGCTCAGAGGCCTATTTCGCCTTCGTGCCTATAACGATATTGGTTGGGATAGTCGCATTCCTCCTTCCGAAGATAGAGCCATCCAATCTCGTCTCTTTCGACGGAAAGATGCTGTTCCTCCCTTTCGGGGCGCTCCTCTTCGCATTCCTCGGCACAGCCGCCCTTCCGGAGATGAACGAGGTTATGAGGAACAAGAAGAAGATGAAGGAGGTCATCCTCGCAGGATTTCTTCTTGTCGGGATAGTCTATGCTCTCTTCACATTCGCGGTAGTCGGCTCAGTCGGCCTCGAGAGATTCGAGAGCTTCTCTCCGAACGAGCGGATAGCGACAATAGTGCTTGGCTCTGTCGTCGGCGAGTATATGTTCATCCTCGCGAATCTTTTCGGCATATTCGCGATGACAACAGCTTTCCTCTCTCTTGGCCTCGCCCTCAAGGAGATGTACATCTACGATTACCGGATGAAGAACTGGCTCGCCTGGGCTCTCACCTGCATCACTCCTCTCTTCATAGCTCTTGGCAACTTCGCCGATTTCATAACCTATATGGGGATAGCCGGAACTCTCACGGGAGGGATAGAGGCGGTCCTCATAGTGATGATGCTAAGGAACGCGAAGAAGTTCGGCGAAAGAAAACCTGAATACACTGTCCGGGAGACGGCAGTCAGTATGGCAGCGATACTCCTTGTCTTCAGTATCGGTCTTCTTGTCCAGTTCATCTGATTCTTTCAATAGAAATAAATGATAAAAAAATAAAATAAAAGAAGAAGAGACTATCTTCTGCTGCTATAAGCCACTCCGCCGAATGACTGGCGGTCGGATCTTGGGTTGCTCTGCCTTCCGAAAGATGGCCTGTCCCCTCCTCTCCGATGGTCGCTTCCGCGGCCTCTCTCGTCCCTTCGGTCTCTCCTGAATTCGCCGCGCGGGCCTCCTCTTCCAGGACCGCTTCTCTCTCCTCTAGGAGCGTCCCTTCGGCCGCCCATATTGAACGATACTCTCTCGAACTTGTCAGGTTCCATCTTCCTTATCTCTTCGCGCCTTTCCGCGAATATCCTTCCGAACTCCTCATAATCCCTGTCGCAGACAAGGGTTACTGCTGAGCCTGTCTTTCCGGCTCTCGCTGTGCGCCCAATCCTGTGGGTGTATGTGGATGGCTCGCTTGGGACGTCGTAGTTGTAGACGTGGCTTATGTCCTCGACGTGTATGCCTCTTGCCGCGACATCTGTCGCCACAAGCACATTTATCCTGCCTTCCTTGAACTCCTCGACGACCTTATCCCTCTTCGCCTGGCTCATATCCCCATTCAATGCCTTCGCCTTTATCCCGCTCTTGTAGAGATTGTTCGCAAGGACATCAGTCATCCTCTTTGTCTTGCAGAAGACAAGAGTTGTCTCTGACTTCTCCTTCTGCAGAAGATGCACAAGAAGGGAGAACTTGTCCCTCTGGTTGATATCGTAGTAGAACTGGAGGAGCTTCCCTTTCTCGAGTGTCGACTCGATGACCACTTTCTTCGGGTTGTTCAGGTATTTCCTCGCTATCTCCTTTATCTCAGGAGGGTATGTCGCGGAGAAGAGCATTGTCTGCACCTTCTTCGGTATCGCGCTAATTATCCTCTCGATATCGGCGACAAAACCCATATCGAGCATCCTGTCCGCCTCATCGAGGACAAGCATCCTGAGCCGGTCGAACCTAAGCTCGCCGCGCTCCATAAGGTCAAGTATCCTTCCAGGGGTTCCGACGACAATCTCAGTCTTTGGGATGTCCCTTATCTGGTTGTTCATTGATGTCCCGCCATAAACCGGAAGAGCGTATATCTTCTTGTGCCTTGAGAACTTCCTTATCTCATCAGTTATCTGTTTCGCAAGCTCCCTTGTCGGAGCGAGGATTAGTCCCTGGATCCCGCCCCTGTGCTCGATCCTCTCTATTATCGGTATCGCGAAAGCGAGAGTCTTTCCAGACCCTGTCTCTGACTGCGCCCTTATGTCCTGGCCATCCATCACTGCAGGGATGGTCTCCTGCTGTATCTTGGTCGGAGTACTGATGCCGCCTCTTGAGAGGCTATCGAGCATCTCTTTTCCTATATCCATATCTCTGAATTCCATTTTATTCATTCACCTGTCTCACAATCAAAGAACAAGTCCGCTTTTTCAGTCCCATTGTTTTGCACGGGCTCTTGATTAAAAACCTTCAGATCAAATTTGCCGGTTCTTAACACGCAAAAACCAGCGAGAAATCGCGAACAACGCCACTTCGTTGATTTTTGCTTCCAAGGCAGCGTTTCGCTGCGAGTCATCGACTCATTCTTTGAATCTTTCTTTCAATATGGAGGTCCTGCCTGCTTTATAAAGCTATGCTTTTGAAAGGCTCTGTCCTAAATCTCTTAAAACGCAAAATATATAACCCGCAAGGGCTGTAA
>CAYNNM010000022.1:0-10858 GCA_964398575.1 uncultured Methanosarcinales archaeon | reverse complement strand
GGCGCTCGAGAAGAAGGAAGTGACAGCCGATTTCCCATTGAGATTCTGCTCTTCCTGCAAGAGAGAGTCCATCTATTCCCTCTGCGAGAGCTGCGGAGAGCGCACGGCGCAGCGGCATAACTGCAGGACCTGCGGGCCGAAGGATGAGCCGTGCAAGGCGCACCCTTCGGTGAAATATTCAAGGCGCAAACTCAATGTCTCTGAACACTTCACGCGCGCCCTCAAGATGGTCTCGATGACACAGTACCCTGACCTGATAAAAGGGGTCAAAGGGACAGCGAACAAAGACCACATCCCCGAGCATATGGCCAAAGGGATACTACGGGCCCGCCATGAGGTATATGTCAATAAGGATGGGACGATACGCTATGATATGACTGAGCTTCCGATTACGCATTTCAAGCCGAAAGAGGTAGCAGTCTCCGTCGAGAAGCTAAGGGAACTTGGATACGCAAAAGACATAAAAGGGGATGAGCTCGCATCTGACTCTCAGATACTTGAGCTAAAGCCGCAGGATGTCATCATCCCCTGCAGCCCTGATTCTCCGGATGAGCCGGCAGACAAGGTCCTCGCATCTGTCGCGAACTTCGTCGATGATCTTCTTGTCCGCTTCTACGGCCTCTCTCCCTACTACAACATAAAGAAGAGGGAGGATCTTCTCGGCCATCTTGTGATAGGCCTCGCACCTCACATCTCAGCAGGGATAGTCGGAAGGATAATCGGATTCTCGAAGACCCAAGGGTGCTATGCGCATCCGCTCTGGCACGCTGCCCAGAGGCGAGACTGTCTCGATGGCACAACACTCATCAACGTTCACGATGGACAAAACTGGAAGAGTATTCCGATAGGGGATTTTGTCGAATTCTTCAATCCGCACTCATTGATCGATGATTTCGGCACTAAAATAGCGAAACCGCAGAACTATAGCACATTATCCTATAACTCCGAAACAGGAAAAACAGAAATCAAAAAAATACTTGAGGTATCAAAACACACAAAAAATAAACTTATAAAAGTGAATTTTCAGGATGGACGGGAACTAAAATTAACTACCGATCACGAAGTTTACGTCAGGAATGGCGACGGAACAATGAAAAAATCCGCGGCCACACTCAATAAGGGAGATAAAGTCATATCGCCATTCAATAACAGTATTTCTGAAAAGGACACTAAAGAAATAGATTTGTTGGAGCTGAACATAAAAAGCATAATGATACGCCACGACAGCATATCCAAATACATAAAGGACAGAAAAAAAGCATCCAATTATCTGCATAGAAGATCCTACCCCTTCGAATTCCTCAATGAAAATAAAATAAGGATACCAAAAAATTCCCATCTTTCAGCGAAAAGAGACAATGTAAAAATCCCAAGAATGATCAAACTCTCAAATGACTTGCTCTATTGCATTGGCCTCTATGTCGCAGAGGGAAATGCGAGAAAGAATACGTCGAAGAAAGGGCTCTACCAGATACAGATCGCGGCGACAGAAAAATACATAAGGGAAAAAATAATAAACACCTTCAAAGATACATTCTCTGTAAAACCCTCAAGAGTAACTCCAGAAGCAATAATATTCTCAAGCAGAATCATCCACGCATTCTTTGTAGATTATCTCGGATGCGGAGCTAAAGCGAGAGAGAAAGCGATACCGAGCATCCTGCTCGGCTTGCCGCTCAACAGGCTGAAATATGCCCTCCAGGGATATTTCGACGGAGATGGCTCAGTGAGTCTTTCAGACAAAAGAGTCACCTGCGATACGGTCAGTCCTATGCTGATGGAGAATCTTTATTTTTCACTTTCACGCTACGGGATATATGTCAGGAGAAAAGAATATACAAAAGCCCCCGGGCCGAAGATAAGATCGTTCTATCAGAGAAAAAGCAGGCCAATTCCGGAGTTCACGAACACCAAGATAACAATCCCGAGCAACTTCGTCGATAAATTCAATCAGCTGATAGGATTTCAGCTTCCAAGAAAAAAAGAGGTCTTAAGAAAGATATGCAAACTCAAAGGAACAGGAACCAAGACGGAGATAGACCTAAATAACGCATATCTGGAAGTAAAGTCAATAGAGCCGCTTCAGGACAAAGAGTCATATTGTCTCAACGTGGAAGATAATCACAACTTTGTAGCAGGGGATGTGGTTGTCTCGAATTGCGACGGGGATGAGAACTGCCTCCTTCTTCTCGGAGACGCGTTCCTGAATTTCTCGAGGCAGTTCCTTCCAGACAAGAGAGGAGGAAGGACGATGGACGCTCCGCTTGTCCTGACATCAATACTGAATCCGGCCGAGGTCGATGATATGGTCCATAAGCTCGATATCGCCTGGAACTATCCTCTCGAGTTCTATCTCGCGACACTCGAGTACAAGCAGCCGTGGGATGTCAAGATCCCGCAGCTCGGAGGCAAGCTCGGTACAGAGGCGCAGTACGAGGGAATGGGATTCACGCACGATATCTCAGACATAAATGTCGGCGTCAAGTGCTCGGCGTATAAGTCGCTCCCGACGATGGAGGATAAGCTCCGCGGCCAGATGGAGATAGCCGAGCGAGTCCGGGCGGTCAATCAGTCAGATGTCGCGCGCCTTGTCATCGAGAAGCACTTCCTCAAGGACACGAAAGGAAACTTAAGGAAATTCTCGACCCAGAAATTCCGCTGCACATCCTGCAATGAGAAATTCAGACGGCCGCCGCTTGTAGGGAAGTGCACAGCCTGCGGCGGGAAGCTCATCTTCACCATCTCCGAAGGCTCTGTGATGAAGTATCTTGAGCCATCCATCTCTCTTGCGAACAAATACAATGTCTCGCCGTATCTTAAGCAGACACTCGAGCTTCTCCAGAGAAGGATAGAAGGAGTATTTGGAAAGGAGAAAGAGACGCAGACGGGCCTCGGGAAATGGTTCGGGTAATAGAAATATAAAATCAAAGATACCTTATCTGAAAGCCCTCGAGCTCCTCCTCTATCGGCTCATCCTTGATGTCAGAATTCTGAACGTGGCTCATGAAGCTGCCTTTCTTGCACTCAGGGATGAATTTCTCAAGGTCAAGCTCTCTTCCCTGCGCGAGGATCTCGACAGTACCGTCTTTCCTGTTCTTCACCCATCCCTTGATGTTGTACTTCGATGCCGCCTTTCTGACGTGCTCGCGCAGCATGACATTCTGCACCTTTCCGGAAAGAATCAATCTGACTTGCTTCATTTTGATCATGAAATGCTATATTTTCGACTTGACAGGATGCCGCGCCCCGCAGGCAGTGCATTTCAGATACGAGAAAGCTCCGTCCTTCTCTATCTTGGTGTCTGGCTTTCCGCATTCCTTGCAGAGCACGAACTCATCGGCGTACGCCTGGATCTTCTCATTTATTCTCGATGCGGATATCTTTGTCCCGATGACCAGGATATTTCCCCGCACCTCTCCCGGAGCGGCGAGCTCTTTCAATATGTACTTGAGGAAGTGCTCGATGTCCCTTTGCAATATGTTCGCTATCTGGACAAAATTGCTTATGACTGTCTTATTGCCCTGGAGATGGCCAAGGACCTTCGGTATCTCGAAGCGCTCCTTTGTCGAGACCACATCGGGCAGCTTCTCCCTCGCGCGCTTGAGCATTGTTTCATAATCCATGGTTTTCATGAATCCAGGGCTCTTTTTAAGGGTTTCGGGAAAATTCGGCTCTTTTTTGCAAAAATCTTATAAATTCTCGCCTTCTTCGCAAGCTCCAAGCAGCCGTGGTCTATCGGTATGATTCGAGCTTCCCACCAAGTGAAAGGTCACTTGACACCCTGGGCGGCATTCGGTGCTTTGCGCCTCAGCCCCCAAGTCAAATAGTGGCTTTGCTTCGGAAAGAGCTTGCGAGCCGGGTTCGATTGCTGGTTACCATCTGTAACTTCCCGAAAGTCCCGGCGGCTGCATTTTTTCCCGAAAAAAAAGATTTATAAATCAGAGAGCCTGAAAATACCTGATGGGCGAAACTGAAAAGAGAAAATCCCTTTCTCCGCTAGAGGTCCGTGATGCCCTGGTCCAGTGCTTCATCGATGCGCACAGGGAAGCGGTCGAAGAGGCTGCGGCAGAGGTCAATGCGACAGAGGACCAGAAGAAAGGTCTCATCGCAGATATGGTGAGAAAGGCATTCGTCAATTCCGGCGGCGATTTCGAGCATCCGACAAAGAAATCGATTATCGCGGCGATGGATAATCTGAAGGATGTCGCGAAGCACTTCCGGAACTCTGAGCTTATCTCCAAGCACTACGCAAAGATGCTCGCTCTTGTCGAAAAAATAAAGTAGTTCTACGCAGCCATCCCTGGAAAGATGTACGATGCGAGAAGCACCGCCGTCAGTCCGATGACAAGCCATACGGATCCCCACGAGATGATGTTCTGCCATCTTCCATTGACATACTCTCCCATCAGGCTCCTCTTATTCACGAGCTTGAGCATATATATCAGGAGGAACGGAAGAAGGATCCCGTTAGCGACCTGCGAGAGATACATCACGGTTATCAAAGGGATATTCGGTATCAGTATGACTGCCGCGCCGATGACGATGAATGATGTGTAGAGGATATAGAACTCAGGCGCATCCTTGAATCCTTTATTCACTCCTGATTCGAAGCCGAGGGCCTCTGCGACATAGTATGCTGTCGATATCGGGATTATCGATGCCGCGAAGATGCTCGCGTTAAGGAGCCCTATCGCGAAAAGCGCTGCGGCGTATCCTCCGGCAAGCGGAGCGAGCGCGACAGCAGCGTCTTTCGCTGTCTCTATCCCGACGCCGTTGAAGAAGAGGATCGCGCTTGAGACGATTATGAAGAAAGCGACAACATCGGTTATTATGTTCCCGATTATGACATCCCATTTCGAGTACTTGTACTCCTCGAGCTTTATCCCTTTCTCGACAATCGAGCTCTGCAGATAGAACTGCATCCAGGGAGCGATTGTCGTCCCGATCAGGCCGACAAGCATGACCACATAAGGCATGCTGTACTCTATCGTCGGGATGAATGTCCCTCTCGCTATCTCTCCCCAATCAGGCTTCGCCATGAATCCGGACACTATGTATGTCACATAGAACAGGCAGGCCCAGAGAAACACCTTCTCGACTGACTTGTAGTTTCCCTTGATAACCATCAGCCAGATGCCTATCGCAACGACCGGAACAAGAAGATACTTATCTATCCCGAATATCTCCCCTGCCGCCGCTATCCCTGCGAAGTTCGCTATGACATTGCCGATATTCGCAAGGACAAGGACGACCATCACGAAGAAAGTCACCTTCACTCCGAAGTTCTCGCGTATGAGATCAGAGAGCCCCTTTCCTGTCACTACGCCCATCCTCGCCACCATCTCCTGGACGATTATGAGAAGTATAGTTATGGGGATGAGTGTCCACAGAAGCGAGTATCCGAAGTTCGCTCCGGCTAGAGAATATGTCGCGATCCCGCCAGCGTCATTATCGACATTCGCCGTAATTATGCCGGGGCCGATGACGGCGAGAAAAAGACCCACATTCTTCCAGTTGACCATCATTCATTCATCTCTTCTTTCTTTTGCCTTTCTCTGCCTTCTTCGACTTCCTCTTCGCCGATACCTTCCTCTCCTTCCATTTCTTCGGCATCACAAGCTCAAGGACAAGATCGCTCCGTATTATCCCCTCAAGCTGCCCCGAGTCATTGACGACAGGAAGCGCGAGGAGATTGTATTTCGAGATTATCGCAGCTATCTCATCCTTCTTCGCATTGAGATTCACAGAGACCACATTCTTGTACATCGAATTCCCGATGCTCTCTTTCGGCTTTGAGACGATCAGGTTGCGAAGAGACAGGACCCCCGAGAGCGTATTGTTCTCCCCGACAACATAGAGATAGTATATGCTGTGCGAATCAGGCGATGCCTCGCGAAGGTACTCGATGACCTCCTCAACTGTCGCCTTCTCGGAGACCGCTATGTATGTCGTCGACATCAGCCTTCCTGCCGTGTCGTGCCCATACTCCATTATCTCCTTTATGTCCTTCGCATCGAGCGGACTGATGAGGCCGAGTATCTCGCTCGCTGTCTTCTTCGGCATAAGCGATATCAGCCCGGCCGCCTCCTCCGGCGGAAGCTCTTCCACGATATCCGCTATCTTCTCCGGCTTGAGCCCCTTAAAGACCGATCTCTGCACATCCGGCTCAGCCTCCTTAAGAGTCTTTGCCGCAAAATCAGAGTCGAGCGATCGGAAGATCATCGCGCGTTCGCGATGGGAGAGGTCCTCCATGATATCGGCGAGATCCGCAGGGTGGATCTTCGAGAGCTTCTCTTTTGGGACATTCAGCTGGATCTTCCCCTTGCCGACCTCAAGCGGGGCCACAAACTCCCAAGGGATTATCTGCTCCCTTATCCCTGAGAAGAAAGGGATGCTATCGACCTTCACTATCCCAAGCCTCCGGAGAAATCCCCTGAAACCGACATCGACAGATGTCACCGAGAAGACTCCTTCCCGGACAGAGAGAAGGACGTCATTGACCCTAACCACCTTGAGCCCGGCAGTATCGACTATCTGCATATCGAGGATATTTCCCTTGAGGGTGAGCTTTGTCCCATCATCCTTTATTATCGGGATCTTCGCGAAAGGCATATTGAGATGCACTTCCTTGTCGTATTTCTCGACATAGTACTGCGGAATCTTCCGTCTCTCGCCGTTTATCCTCGTGATGAACGCATCTATCTGCGGGACCTTCCCCTCACTGGCTACGCTAAGATCGACAAGAGATCCGACGTATCTTCCATTAAGATCGAGAATCCGTTTTCCCTCAAGGACGCTGAAGTGGATCATACGCGATCATCCTCTTCTCTCTTTATTAAACCCTTCGGTCTGGGCCTCCTCGACATTGCCAAACATCGTCTCGAGGCCAAGCCGCAGGCTCTCATCGTCAGCCACTTTCGCGTGGGTGTGCGGGAAGATTATCCAGACCTTCTCTGTGTGCGACTTCTGATTGACGAAATAGAGAGATAGGTGAGGGTTCGCCGAGAAGTCCTTCCAGTTCCTTATCAGGAACTCAAGGTTCTCTTTCGTGTTGAGGCAGATTACTGCTACACTTTTGAATTTACCGATGCGCTTAAAAGTACTCTCCGAAAGGTTCGGCTCGCTTATGAACTGCGATTCGCGATGCTTGTACTTCACATAGAATCCGTCAGCATTCTCCTCAAGCCGCTCGATCCTGCGCAGCATCAGGTCCCTGTTCTTGATATGCTCGCGGACAAAATCGAGAAGCGCATCGCCAGTGTTCTTCATCGCAGAAGGGCGGAATTTTCGATTTAAAAATGTTTTGAACCGATCACGCGAGATAGTTCACAGGGAGGACTTTCCAGTTCTTGGCTTTTCCTTCGAAAGCGCCCTTGAGGAATTCCGGAACCCTGTAGAAGAATGAGAGATTCTTGCTGTTTATATCGCCCATCCAGACACCTTCCTTCGGATATGTGTGGAAAGAGACGACTGCTGTATTTGGCCTTCCATTGCTCTCTCCTGAAAAAACATACATTCCTGAGTATCCGTCCGGTGAACCTTCGCTATCGATGAATTCGTAATGGAACCCTTTGAGAGGAACATCCTCGCCGACAATCTCCCGTCCAAGCAGAAGCGCAGTCTGCTCGAGCTTCCCGAAGTCATTTAGCTTCCTCGAATTTCCCCCGAATATGTCGCTCACGAAATGGATCCCGTAATCCTTAGTCGGATTCAGTGACCTCTCCCCTCTCTTTATTGGGTTCTTCGCGTTGTCCCTGAAGCGGACAAGCCCAAGTATCTCCGCGACCTCCGGATTTTTCGTCGGCGAGAGATTCGTCGGATCGGCTCTCGGCCCGCAAGTGAAATCATCGAGCCTGACCTCTTTTGTGCTCTTGTCATATCTTACGCAAAGATGCGATTCAGACTGCAGGACATACCATATCCTTTCCGAAGGAGTATCTATCTCCCCAGTCTTAAGCGGGTTCGCTCCTGCGAGCTTTGTCAGGTACTCAAGTCTCCCAGGATTCAAAGAAGGCGCGCCTTTTGCGATTCCCCGCAGAATGAACTCCTTTCCAATAGGAGGATGAAGCGTCAAGGATGAATCATATCCATTCATTTTAATCGTTTCTGGCGGAAAACCGCATTATTCCTCTTTTTTTTACTTTTATAAAGCAAATATCTTCTTTTTTTTCCCAAACAAAGACAATATTTTCTTATTTGGGCCAAAAATTGCCTCTCGTTCTTTGTTTGACAAAGAAATTTCAATCCGTTTCCGTTTTTAAAGCTTTCTATTAGCTCTTTCGAGAATCAGGGCTTCCGTCGTTGAGATTTCCAAATTAGGACTATTTTGGCATGAATTGGCAAAAAAAGGAGCTCAAAGTCCGAATATTTCCAAAAAAGAACAGAGATTTCTTATTTTGGTTAAAAAAGAACAGAAAATTCTTGTTTTTTCCAAAAAAGAACAATAAATTTCAAATAGAATCAAAAAAGAACAGAATCACTTCACAGCGATTCTTATATCTTCGCCCTTGACTGTGCTTCTGCCAGTATGCTTCGCGATCTTCGCAGCCTTCTCTGATATCTCGCGAGCAGCATCCTCGAGAACCTCTCGCAGCGCCTCTTTCGCATCCTGCGAGACCCGCTGAGCGCCGTTGTTCTTAAGAATCGTCTCCATCGCCGCCAAAGGTAAAACTTCTGCCATTCTCTCCTCCCAGACTCTCACAAGTCTTCGATCGGTGAATAGAAGCCGATTTATATACTTTTCCAGAGAGCGCCGCAAGAAAATGCCTTCTTCATCGCTTTTTTCTCCTGATGAGTTCAGAGAGCATCATCGCAAGAATCACGCTGAATGAGCCTATGAAGAACCATAACGCATAGTTGGGCCCAGCCTGGACCGCTACCATCTCAGGAACATCGGCAGCTAATTTCGGGACAGACTCCTCGATGGCTCTCATCGCCATCGGAGCGGAAACAGCAGCCACATCCTCTGAGACTTTACTGATTCCCTGATAGATATGCATCCCCATACTCACTGCTCCTGCAAGGACACTCACCGGAAGGAATTTCTTCAATGTCTCGATCAATCCCTCTTTTTCCTTTCCCGGAGAGATGATGATAAGCTTATTCGCAAGCTCGTAGTGATTGACTTCCTTCCCTTTCTTGCTGTAGTGATACTCTTTCGACCTCACAAGCCCTGCCGCAAGAAGCTGCGCAATATTGTAGTGCGCAGTCGAGATGGGTATCGCAAGCTCCCTCGCTATCTCAGACTCAGTGGATTTGCCCCTCGAGAGAAGCTCAAGGATCCTCCTCGCAGTGTCATTCGATATCACCTGCGAGAGCTTCTTCGATTTCTCGTCGGATAATGATACCAATAAAAATGATTCTTCTGCCATGATGCAGGTATATTTCAATCGATTATAAATATTATGATGGGTTCGAGTCTGGTTGAACTCATATTTTAGTCAACTTTTCTTGAGGGTGAAGTCTACCTCTAGGCATCATATTTAAATAGAGACCATTCCCTCCAAAGACTATGTCGATAAAGAAAGTCCTGATTCCAAGGAAAGTCGAGAAGAAGGAGAAGAGAGAGAAATTCTACATCAAAGACAACGCTGATGTCCACACAAAGAACGGAGTCATAAAGAAAGAGCAGCTAAAGGATGGCGAGATAATACGGTCGCATATGGGGAAGGAGTTCTATCTCATCCCGGCTGGCTTCAAGGACAGCTTCGAGAACATAAAGCGCGATGCCCAGATAATCATCCCGAAGGATTTCGGCGTGATTGTCGCAGAGACAGGGATAAACAAGGACACCATCATCGTCGAGGCTGGCACTGGCTCAGGAGGCCTCGCGTGCCTTTTCGCGAACGTGGCGAAGGAGGTATGGAGCTACGATGTCGCTGACAAAGCCGTCGAGATCGGACGTAAGAACGCGAAGTTCCTCGGGCTCGATAATGTCCATTTCGATATCTGCAACCTGAAGGAGAAGGCCCCGAAGAAGAATGTCGATGTCGTTGTCCTCGATATGCCTGAGGCTGAGCGGGCCATCGAATCATCATTCAAGATGCTGAAACTCGGCGGATGGCTTGTCGGATATTTCCCGCAGATAACCCAGGCGAAGGATTTCGTGCTCGCTCTCGAGGGAAGATTCGTCGTCGAGAAGATAAGCGAGACCATCGAGCGCGAATGGAAGATAACGGAGCGGATAGCAAGGCCTAATTTCCTTATCCAAGGCCACACAGCGTTCCTCGTGTTCGCGAGGAAGGCGACAAGATGATAGTAGCAAAGACATTCACATTCGATTCGGCGCACCGGCTGGATGGCTACGATGGCCCGTGCTCGAGGATGCACGGCCACACCTGGACGCTCCGGGTCTCTGTCAAGGGGGATGTCGCGAAAAACGGATTCGTCATCGATTTTCTGGATCTTGAGCGCATAGTCCGCGAGAGCGTGATATCGAGGCTCGATCATACCACGATAAATGACATCATCGCGCAGCCGACAGCCGAGAACATCGCTATCTGGATATGGGGCGAGCTCAAGGATAAACTCAACCTATATGAGATAGAGCTTTTCGAGACGAAAGATTCCTCAGCCACCTATCGGGGAGAATGAGCCTTAGCCCCTGCAGTAGAAGAAGCCGAATATCCCGAGGATCGAGACATAGATGAGCATATAGTATATCGTCCAGTTGATGAATGGGACAAAGGCGAGCGCTCCGACTGCGAACACCATAAAGAATCCATCATTGAATGTGCACGCTTTCTTTTTCTTTTTCTCTTGCACGCAATAATCTATGCACATCCCTTTATAAAGCTTACTTAAAAAAGGGCTCTGTCCTAAAAGTCGGATTTTGAAATAAAAAATGTTGTGGCAGGCT
>CAYNNM010000021.1:0-10941 GCA_964398575.1 uncultured Methanosarcinales archaeon | reverse complement strand
AGACTAGCCTGCCACAACATTTTTTATTTCAAAATCCGACTTTTAGGACAGAGCTCGGTAAAAGAGAAAGTTTATATATATCTTCTTGCATTATATGATATACCAGTATAGGAATTCGGATACTGCGTTGATGCAGGATGGAACCAAGAAAAGAGATAAGGTACGATAGGATATTCTCCCTTCTAGTCGAGATACTCCACGAGAAGAATTTCCTCGAGGCGAAAAGAAGGCCAAGCATCCACGATTACGACGAGGGGCACGAGAACGGGAACTCGATAGGGCTTTTCATCGTGCAGAACTCGAAGAATGTCCTTGACTTCATCCACGAGGACATAATATTCAATGACATCGAGAAGCTCGACCTTAAGAAGTTTCTCGTCGACCACGCCGAGCCGAAGAAAGATGGGGCCTTGATAATCACTGACACGAAGATATCGAACAATGTCTTCTTCTCGGAGATCGTCGGGACGGCGCTTCGCAATGTCCGGATGAAGAAGATGGAGGAGCTATTGAATGTCCTTCTGCCATCTGACTTCTCGCACAGCGACAAGAACAGGATAGAGGTCGGCAATAAGACAAGGACCGCTCTTTGCGTCCCGATAGCCTGCAAGGAGGGAAAGACATACCTTCTCAAGAAATCAGCGTACAAGAATCTCGAGGAGGGGACAGGCAAAGCCGCGATGTTCGGCGAGTTCGGACTCGAGATAGAGTTCTTCTTCGCGAAAGACCCTTTCCTCCCGCTGTATGAGGACTACTATTTCGACGAGAAGAGGACAATCGGAGTCATCAAGACATACGCATACAACAGACTGACGCACCGCGTCGAGAACACAGGCAAGTTCGTCGTGAACGCGCGGAAGTTCCTCGGCGGAGAAGGGCTGAGCGCGATGGCGTACCCTACAGTCGAGAAGATGGAATTCCTGCTTGAGAAGATAAGGAACGGATGAGGTGGAAAATGGGAGCTTTAGTGACTGAGTTGAAAGATGAGCACAGGAAGATAGCTGAGGCGCTCGCGGAGGTCCAGGAGAAGGGCATCGGCTCGAAGGAGGGGCAGGCGAAGCTCTTGAGCGCGAAAGAAGGGCTTCTCTCGCATCTTAAGAAAGAGGATGAGAGACTCTACCCTCCGCTGAAGAAGGCTGCCGAGAAAGACGAGAGACTGAAGGGGCTTCTTGAGATGTTCGCGAAAGACATGCAGGATGTCTCGAAGGGCGCGATGGATTTCTTCGGGAAATACGCTAAAGGCGGATCAGGCCTTGAGTTCGCGAAGGATTTCGGGCATCTCTCTGCGGTCCTCACATCGAGGATCAGGAAAGAGGAGACCATACTCTACCCTGAATTCGACAAGCTAAATGCTTAAATAGTTATTTTCTCTTTTGTTTCTTATGGATGGGATAATTCTCGCGCTTGGTTCAGAAGGAAAAGGCTCATTCACTATCCTTGATAAGAAAGGGATGCGCATCGAGAGCGGATTCTCTGATCTCTCTCTCGAGGAGAATCTTTCGATGATGAGGAAGAAGATAGACTCTGCGATGAGGGGGAAAAGGCCGCGAATCATCGCCTGCGATATGCATCCTGGATACAGCACGACAATCCTCGCTGAGGAGCTTGCCGGGAAACAAAAGGCAAAACTTATCAGGATCCAGCACCATAAGAGCCACGTAGCGAGTGTCGCTGCGGAGCACGGCCTCTCCGACTATGTCGGGATAGCGATGGATGGGATGGGTTATGGCGAAGATGGAAATATCTGGGGCGGAGAGGTCTTTTTAGTGAGAGATAATAATGAGTTCCAGCGCCTTGGCCGCCTCGAGGAGCAGCCGCTTCTCGGAGGGGATTCAGCGACGATATATCCGAAGAAGATGCTATTTGGGATACTCGCAAAATCGCTTCGGGAGAAAGAGCTCCTGAAACTGGGATTATTCCCTGAGAATGAGGCGAAGCTCTATCTGAAGCAGTTGAAGGATGGGTATAATGTGCTGCGGACAACAAGCTCAGGCAGGGTCCTCGACGCTGTCTCCGCATACCTCGGATTCTCCCTGAAGAAGACTGAAGAGAATGACCCTGCGATAATCCTCGAGAAGAAGGCGACCATACCTTATCCTCTTAAGCCAGTGTACCGCGAGAAGGACGGAGTGATGGTGCTTCTCACGACTCCGCTTTTCCTCTATCTGCTCAAGAACAGGAAGAAGGACAAAGGCCGCCTCGCGGCGACAGCACAGATGTATCTTGCGAGAGGGATGCTCGGGATAGCGAGGAGGATTGCGGAGAAAGGAAAAGAAGAGAAGAACGAAGAATCGAGCATTGCTCTTAACCGGGCGGTCGGCGGGGGTCGGCGCGTGGGGACGTCAGAAGAAAATGGCGAAGGAGCGAAGCGACCCTCAACCTCATTGCCGATCGTCTTCTCAGGCGGTGTCGCGTACAACCGGATGATATCCGGCCATATGAAAGCGAACGGAGTCTTTCTGAACAGGAAAGTGCCCTGCGGCGATGCGGGAGTCAGCTTCGGCCAGGCGTATCTTGCCAATCTCGAGAAATAGGTTTACAAGAAATAGGTTTAAATATTATCCGCGATTAGCGAATCATATGGAGAAGCACATCCCCTCAGATATCTTCAAGGGCATACTCGCGCATCTTCCAGAGAATGGGAGATTCCAATACGAGGTTTTTCCGTTCCACAGATTCTTCTACGAAAGAAAAGAGGAATATCATATCCTAAAAGACCTGAGCTTCCACAACCTCTCGGGAAACCAATTCTCAGAGGACATCATGCACGCCTACGATATCCTTATGATGGCGAATCTTCTTTGGTCGTTAGGGCCGAGCTACAATCCGCATATGGCTAATCCGAAACTAAAGGAAATATTCGAGAAAGACAGGGATACGTATTTCGACAGAAAAGACCTCTCGGAGCTTGAGAGATTATCGAAAGAATTCTTCGATGAGTTCGGAATAATGAGCTAGTCTTTTATCTCCCTGATAACTATCTTGTCTCCCTCTAGGATCTTCACATCAGCTGATTCGCAGGCAGGGCAGATGATGAGCGGCGAGGGCTCGACATCTGAATCGAGACCGCACTGGTTGCAGAGTATCCTTCCCTTGACCTCGACGATATCGAGCTCTGCCTGGGAGAGGACATCGTGATCCTTCTTTATCGACTCGAAGTAGAAGAGGACCGGGTCTTTCTTGTATCCTGAAAGAAGGCCAAGCTCGACAGTTATTTTTTTCGGGGAGACTCCGGAATCCTCGCAGGCGTGCAGGATCCGGTGCACCACTTCGTTGGTTATGGAATGCTCGTGCATATCGTGCCATATAGGTCCTGCCTTATAAAACTAACCATTCTCGCGGCAACAAAACAGAGAAAGATTATTATATGTTCGTCGCAATACATACTTTCGTGGCGCTCGATGATTTTGTCGATAGAAAGGGAAACGGCGATGGGAAAAAAGAGATATCGGCTAGCCCTGATTCATTCTCGGTCTATCTTAAGGAGATAAGGAGATATCCTCTGCTCAATGAAGAGCAGGAAAAGGAGGTCTCAAAGAGGGTAAGAGAAGGCGACCCCGAAGCGAGAGAGACGCTAATCACATCAAATCTGAGGCTTGTGACATCCATCGGAAGGAAATATGCGTATTTTAGTAACTTTCACGACATCATCGGAGTGGGAAATATCGGCCTTATGAGGGCAGTCGAGAAGTACGATTGCGAAAGAGGGAAATTCTCCACATACGCGAACAAGATCATCTGGGGGTGGATGCTAAGATACATCTCAGAGGATAATTCTGTGAAGATCCCAGTGCACAAGAAGAATCTGATGAAGCAGATAGGCAACACGATAGAGAAGCTGCTATCTGAAGAGAAAGAAGTGACTGATGAGAGCATACATCTTGAGATCAACAGGACAAGGAAGAACAAATACAGTCTCGAGCAGATATCTGAGATGATGAGCATCGATGCGAAGGTGAGCGTGACTTCGCTCGATGAGCCAAGAGGAGACGATGGAGAGAGCAATCTGTATGATGTTATCGGCTCGGATGCCGAAGCGGAATCCATAATGCTTGGCGTCGAGAAAATGACTGTCGGGAGGATCCTCGAGAGCAAGATAGCGCGATTGAATAAGAATCAGCAGATAGTCATAATAGATAGGTTCTATCGGTGCAAGACGCTTGATTCGATAGGGAAAGCATTGGGAGTTACGAGGGAAAGAATCAGGCAGATAGAGTCAGAGGCTCTCAGAAAGCTAAGAGAGATGCTCAGGAAAGATAAAGAATGCAGAGACATCGGAATGGTCGAGGAAGACCTGGTCCAAAAGGCTGTGAAAAGGCTGCAGCGAGACCTCAGCAGATCCTAGGGACTATCCTGCCAGTCGGCATCGGAAGCACCCTTCTTCCGAGATATGTCTTGATGATGACTTTCCCGGAATCGCTTTTCGTTATCTCTCCGATTATGCTCGCGTCTGGATTGAACTTCCTCAATGATCTCAACACAGCATTAGCCTTTCTGCTTTCAGCTATGCAGACGAATCTCCCCTCGCAGGCGAGCTCATACAGATTTATGCCGAGCATCTCGACCACTTTTCTGACTTCCTGCTTCGCGGGAATGCTATTCTCATCGAGAAGGATTCCGACCCCGTTCTTCTCCGCGATCTCGTTCAATGTCGCTGCGATGCCTCCTCTTGTCGGGTCTTTCGCGTACTTTATCGATTTCTTTATCGCTTCGATCTCATCGATGATGGGTTTTGAGTCAGAGACAATCGATGTCTTGTAATCGAATCTCTTCGAGAGAAGCGCGACAGCGTGCTCTCCGAGGCCGCCGCTCAATATGACTTTGTCTCCGGGAGATATCTTCTTTGTGAGAATCTCTGTTTTCTTGACAATGCCGATTCCGGCGGTGTTGATGATTATCTTATCGAGCTTTCCCTTCTCCATCACTTTCGTGTCTCCAGTGACTATCGGGATGGCGTATCTCTTCGAGAGAGAATTCAATGTGCCGATTATCTTCGCAAGATCGTCTTTCGGAAACCCTTCCTCGATGACAAGCGAAAGTGATAGGCCAAGCGGCTTCGCTCCCATCACTGCGAGATCATTCACTGTGCCGCTAAACGCGAGATCGCCGATGTTGCCGCCGGGGAAGAAAACCGGGCTCACGATGAATGAGTCTGATGTGAAGACAAGCAGATTCCCATTTCCGATATCGAGTGTCGCAGAATCATCGTCGTAGTTCTTCCATTTCCCGCGATTAGCGATAGCGAAGCTCGCGATGAGCTTTTGCATCTCGGCACCGCCGCTTCCTTCGGGGAGGGTTATGAAATCAGTCATTTCCCGTGCCTCCAGTATATCGCGCAGCTGCCCTCTTCCGATACCATACAGGCGCCGATCGGCTTCTCCGGCGTGCAGGCCTTCCGATACAGAGGGCAATCTGTCGGCTCGATGATTCCTTTCAGCACATCGCCGCATCTGCACGCTGTCTTTCTCGGCTGCGGAACTTTCTTCAGGATATCGCGGTATTTTATCTTGGCATTCAGATTGTCGTCTTTCACTTCAAGGCCGCTTTTCGGCAGGACGCCAAGACCTCGCCATTCCGAATCAGCGACATAGAACTGCTCTCTAAGAAGCTTCTTGGCAGTCTCATTGCCTTCCTCGTGGACTACTTCAGGATAGCCGTTGATTGTCGATGTCTTTCCTTCGGAGATAAGCTCGACCAGTAGCGAGATGGCGCGAAGTATCTGCTCTGGCAGAAAACCGCTGATGACCTGCGGCACCTTGATTTTCCTGTATTCATCCATCCCGATTATCGTCGAGACGTGACCTGGATCGATGAAGCCATCGATCTTCACTTGCTCATCAGCCATAAGTATCCGAAGCGCCGGCGGGACAAGTTTGTGGACAGAGTAGACTGCGATCTTGTGCTTCAGCAAAAATGCAGTCATCGGCGCTGTTGTCTCAAAGCCGATACCGAAGAAAACGATGTTCGGGTATTTCCGTCGGAAATCGAGCACTTCTGCTGCAGAGTAGACTTCAAAGACGTTGCCCTTCTTCGCCTTGATTTCTTCGAGCGAATAGTTGCTTCCCGGCACCTTCAGCATATCGCCGTATGTCGCTATCGGGATGCCTGCATCCGCAAGCGCGATCATATTATCGATGTCGCGCTCTGAACTCACGCAGACAGGACATCCTGGTCCGCTTATCAGCCGGATGTTCTTCGGAAGTATTTCGCGGATGCCGTACTTCATTATGACATTCGTGTGCCCTCCGCAGATCTCCATGATGGTGATTGTGCGGTCGAGCTTTTTCGCTAAAGAATTTATCCGCTCGATGTGCTGCTTAGAGAGCTGTTCGGGATTCATCCCTTCCCCTCTGTCAGCTCTATCTGCCTTCTTATTATCGCGAGCGATTCCTCTGCGCTCTTCTTATCGAGCCTCTCTATCGCGAAGCCTGCGTGGACAAGGACATAGTCTCCGACCGCGGCGTGGTCGATGAGCGAGATGTTGGCAGTCTTTGTTATCCCGCCATAGTCCAGCGTGGCTGTCTCTCCGGCGATATCAGTTATCCTCGCAGGTATGGCATAGCACATAATGAAAGATCCTTTCGACTACTAAATAAACCTTTCTTTTCCGCCGTATTTCCATAATATTTATTAATTAAGGGCGATAAGCTTTCCGTATGGACCGAGCAATAGAGTTCGCACTCTTCCTGACTGTATTTCTGAGTATATATTTCACCCTCAACTACTATGTGATCGCAAGGATGTACTCTCTTTTCAATATGAAGAAAGACATCTATTTCCTCCTCATCCTCGGAGGCCTTGCGCTGTCTTACCTCATCGCGTCTTTTCTGGGGAAGATACTTCCGGGCATCCTCTCGAAGACAGTCTATTTCATCGCGAGCATGTGGATGGGAGTCATGTTCCTTCTCTTCTCGATGCTCATTGTGTTCGAGGCAGTGAATCTTATGAGGAAAGTGGATCATCGGATGGCAGGCATAGTGATGCTCATCATCGCAGCGATATTCACTGCATATGGCCTCATCAACGCGATGGACCTGAAAGTGAAGACCATCGAGCTTCCGGGATTCGGCAAGGATATCGACGCAGTTCAGCTGACAGACATCCACGTAGGCACTATAAGGAACTCAGGATTCCTCAAGGAGATAGTCGAGAAGACAAACGCCCTTGATCCCGATGTCGTTTTCATTACAGGGGATCTTGTCGATGGAAGCGCTCCCCTGAAGCAAGAGATGTTCGATGCGTTGAAGAAGCTGAAAGCTCCAGCATACTTTGTCATCGGCAACCACGAGATATATGAGGGAGAGGAGAATGTCCTTGCCATCCTCTCCAAGACCAATATGACTGTGCTTCTCGATGAGAAAGTCGATTTTAAGGGAATGGAGATTATCGGAATCAGGTATTCGGAGGACAACGGATACCCTATGCAGGCGCTCTCGAAGATGAGGCTCAACTCGTCGAGGCCTGCGATAATGCTCAACCACGCGCCGACAGGCCTTGATGCCGCAGCGGAAAACGGGATTTTCCTGACGCTCTCAGGCCATACTCACGGAGGGCAGATTGTGCCATTCAATCTCCTGACAAGACTGAGGTACAGGTACGTCAGCGGGCTCCATGAGAAAGACGGCTCTTACCTCTATGTCTCCGACGGCACCGGAACCTGGGGACCGATGATGAGAATCGGAACAAGAGCGGAGATAACTCGCATAAAGCTCCGTAAATAGCTATCTTGACTCAAGAATCAGCTTCACGACCTCTTCCTTTATCTTCGGAAGCTTGAAAGAGAGCTCATCGCTTAACCTGTCCTGGAAAGGCTGTATCTTGAATACCTTTACACCTATTACCTTGATGGCACCCATCCTTGGCCTATAGTTCCGAAGCAATGCGGCTGTCTCGCCGACCCCGAAATCGTGCTGGGAGACGAGAAGCGTTGTCGGAGTAAGATCCTTCTCACCCAGTAGCGCGACATCGCCGATATCTTTCTCTGAATGGAGAGCGTCGATTATGATAAGCGAATCATTCTCCCCGACATAGGAGAGCATATCGAACCCGATGACTCCAAGCTCGAGCATCTCTACGCTCGCGAGCCTGGGATCGTCTTTCAGGAGACTGAAGAGATGCGGCCCGATGCCATCATCCCCTCCGAAGATGTTTCCGACGAATATCGCTTTAAGGGGCATTTCACAGGAAGAGAAAAAAGAGAATAAAAAACTATCTATTGTGTATGCTCGATGAAGATCCGCTCCTTGCTTTTGCCTACGGCGTGGATTGAGCAGCTTATGCAAGGATCGAATGACCTTACGATATGCCCTGCCTCAAGGATGCTGTCCTGCGATGCGAGCTTAACCCCGATAAGAGCTTTCTCGATGGCGCCTCTTGCTCCATTTGAATCCTCAGGGCTGGCATTCCAGGTGGTCGGAGTGATTATCTGGTATCTCTTGACAGCAGAGTTCTCGACGACAACCCAGTGCGAGAGGGCCCCTCTTGGCGCCTCGACAAGACCTACGCCCTTGCCGAAATCGACATCCTTGAACGGATAGTAGAATGGCTTTAAGAGATCTATTTCCTCAGTCCATTTGATGAGGGCGGGGAGGATGAGCAGGCACTCGTGGAGCCTTGCGACTGTCCTTGTGAAAGTATTCACTCCGAAATTCCTGACAAGATCATTCATCAGCGGATCGCCGTTGACGATCTGTCTCGCAAGCGGCCCTACCTCGACGGAATTGCCGAAATATCTCGCTGACTTTATCCAGGAGTAAGCTCCCTGTTTCTTAGGCACTGGATCAGTCAAGCCATTTATCGGATTGCGCCATTCTGACTCGTCAGCGTAATACGCGTGGCTCGTATCCTCTGTGATGTGGTCAAGCTCAATGGTATGGAACGCTCCTTTCTCGACATAGCCTGGTTTGAAGAGCCATTTTTCACCACCCATCCTTCCGAATCCGAACGAGAGGAAGTTATTCGCTGTCCCCTCTCCGAGCTTATGGAGATTATTGTCGAGAGAGAATCTTATGAAGACTCCGACATCCGAGTTCGCGAACTGCTCATTCTTCAAGAGCTCAAGGACATCTGCCGCAGACTTCACCTTGAGCCAGTCCTCAACACGAGTCCCATTGAGGATGTCTTTTTCAATAAAATCCTTGACCTCGGCGAATATGCTCATTGTCTTGTTGATGTCGCTCTGCTTAGGGACACAGGTCACGCCTCCCGGCACTGCGTGCATCGGATGAGGGAATTTCCCTCCGAATATCGCGACAACCGTATGGAGCGGAATCCTTGCTTTTGTCAGGACATCCTTCAAATGCTGGCTCTTCAATGGATCGAATCTCTTCTTAATCTCCGGATAGAGAGGATGGCTCTTGTAGCGGTCATTCACCATATCCGGCCCCCACATAAAGTAGAAATGGGTCGTGTGGCTCACGATTATGTTCGAGCCAAGGACAATATCGCGGACAAGCTTGGCGTTTTTCGGTATCTCGAAATTTGCTGCTGCCTCGATCGCCTGCGCTCCTGCTGTCCCGTGGCTGATGGGGCAGACCCCGCAGCTCCTCTGGGAAAGGCGCATAGCATCAAATGGCCTTTTCCCGATGAATATGTTCTCAAATCCCCTATAGACAAAGCCAAGGGCCCTTGCGTCAGTTATCTTGTTGGTTTGGTCTACAGTTATCTCGATAGCCATATCTCCCTCTATCCTGTTCAATGGGTCAATTATATTCTTGTGCTGCTGGTTCATTCTCATTACCTCGCGTTTATTATCGCGTTTCGCTCCGCGAGCTCTTCTCTCAGATCCGAAGGAAGATCAAGAGATTCTCTATCGAAAGGCATCATACTGTCTGGAAATCCTGGGTCTGAACAGCCGATGCAGGGCGAGCCGCTCCTTGTACAGGTGGAAGCATTGTTCCATAGGCGGATGTTGCAGTCGGAATTGGTCGTCCGCCCCTTGCAGCCGAGGCTCGCGGCGAGGCATCCGAGCTCTGTGAAATCCTTCGCGAAGAGCCCGTTCTCGAGATACTCGCAGTGCTTGCATCCCCTGTGCACTTTCTCCTCGAAATAATCGCGCGGACGGTTGTATTTGTCGAGATGGATCGCACGCCCCATTCGGAAGGACTGCAGTGTGCCAAGAACCCAATCGGGGTGCGTCGGGCATCCTGGGATATTGACTACTGGAAGCCCTATCTCAGTCGAATAATCCTTGCCCAAAAGACCGCCGAGAGCGTACTTGTGCCATTGGAGCCCGACAGCATCTGTTTCGTTCCCTTTCGACGCTGGAACCCCGCCGTATGATGCGCAGGTGCCGACGGCGATCGTGAGCATCGCCTTCGAAGCGAAATTCTTCACCATCGATTTGACATCGCCCATATTGAAGAAATCGCCAAAGCCCCCTTTCATCGGAACAGAGCCCTCGAAGACGAATATGTGGACAGGTATCTCACCAGACAGGCATTTTCGGAAGAGTTCCTGCGCATCTTTTCCGAACTGCGGCGATATCGTCGGATGATACAGTAGATTTATCTTGTTGTTCTTCAGAAAATCGAGGAAATCAGGGCTTGTCGCGTCGACAACCGACATCGAGTCCCCATCGCAGGTCTGCCCCTGCATCCACATCAGATTGAATGCGTCCATCATTTCACCTCTTTTTGAAAAAAACTCATCAAGCTATATCTTATCGAACTCTTTCACCTTGTCCTCTCCGAGGAAAGACTTAACTTTAGCCCTACATTTAGCTACGCATTCGTCCTCGCTCATCGCGTCGACGGAAGCGGCCGAGGCCGGACCGAAGAATTTAGACATCAAGGCTTTGCACTGGTCTTTTTTCGACATATAACACCTCTTGAACCATTAAATCCTGCGTAATTTTTGATTCTGCCCTTTAAAAAGTTAACGATGAAAAGATATTGTCATCTTTTCGTGAGATATAATCGTCTCGCATATTTTATCAGTCCG
>CAYNNM010000020.1:0-10978 GCA_964398575.1 uncultured Methanosarcinales archaeon | reverse complement strand
GAAAAAGAGCATACATCATAATCGTTGAAGATTAATTGTGCAACACAACAGAAAATTTATATAGATTTTTCGAAGAGCCATATCCTGGATATGGACAAGCAAAGATCAGGGACCATCATCGATGCGCTGATGGGCGGATTCGAGAAGGAAGTCATAACGACAATATACGGTCCTGCTGGAAGCGGAAAGACCAATATATGTATGATCTCAGCGGTGACTGCCGCGCGGGAAGGGAAGAAAGTCATCTATGTTGATTCTGAGGGAGGATTCTCGGCAGAGCGGCTGAGGCAGCTTGCCCCTGATCATGGAAAGATCCTCGAGAAGATAGTGTTCCTAAAACCCACAACTTTCGAGGAGCAGAAGAATGTCTTCGAGAACCTTCTTGCGATGGTGAATGAGAAGGTCGGGATAGTGATAGTCGATAGCATCTCCATGCTTTATCGGCTCGAGAGGAAGGGCGATGATTCAGGCGAGATAAACCGCGAGCTCGGACGACAGCTCGGGGTGCTGAATGAGATATGCCGCAAGAAGAATGTCCCTGTCCTTGTGACCAATCAGGTCTATGCCAATTTCGATGACAGGAACAGGGTGAATATGGTCGGCGGAGACATACTCAAGTACTGGAGCAAGTGCTTAATCGAGCTCTCCAATCTCGCCGGCGGGAAAAGAAGGGCAGCTGTCCGCAAGCACCGCTCGATGGGCGAGAAAGAGATGCTCTTTGAGATAGCCGAGAAAGGGCTCTTCGAGATGGAGAGGAATAAGTTCAGCCTGTTCTGAACGAAACAGCTTCGCTGTTTCTCGCTTGGATAATGCCGATATGCATTCTTTCTTCCGCTCGGAAGACCTTGCGGATGCCTCATGACAATATTTAAATAATCTCTTCTCATCCTAAAATCATGCAGAAATACTATGTCACGACAGCGATAGCCTATCCTAACGCGAAGCCGCATCTTGGCCACGCGCTTGAGATAGTCCAAGCAGATGCTGCCGCGAGATTCCAGAGGCTTCTTGGGAAGGATGTATTCTTCCAGACCGGGACAGATGAGCACGGGATAAAGAACTGGCAGACAGCCAAGAAGGAAGGGAAGGATATCGGGGAGTTCCTGGATCATAATGTCGCGGCTTTCAGGAAGATGTATGGGAAGCTTGGCATAGCGAATGATAATTTTATCAGGACATCCGATGATAGATCGCACTATCCTGGCGCGAAGAAGCTCTGGAGCGAGCTTGCTGAGTCAGGGGACATCTACAGGAAGAAATACTCAGGAGAGTACTGCTCCGGCTGCGAGGCATTCAAGACAGAGAAGGAACTCTCCGACGGAAAATGCCCCGAGCATCCGAACCTCAAAATAGAGACAGTCGAGGAGGAGAACTACTTCTTCCGGCTCTCGAAATACAGGGACGAGGTCGCAAGGAGGATAGATAAGGACGAGTACATCGTCGCGCCGAAATCGAGGAAGAATGAGATACTCTCCTGGCTGAAGGAAGCGGAAGACATAAGCTTCTCGAGGCCGAAGGCATCGCTTCCCTGGGGAATATCTGTGCCGGATGATGAGAGCCATGTGATGTATGTCTGGTGCGATGCGCTCTCGAACTACATAACAGGCATAGGATACGGGACTGATGATGCGAGATTCAGGAAATACTGGCCTGCCGATGTCCATATTATCGGGAAGGACATCCTGCGGTTCCACGCTGCATTCTGGCCGGCGATGCTTATCTCCGCGAAGCTTCCGCTGCCGAAGAAGCTCTTCGTGCACGGATTCGTCCTCGGAAAGGGCGGAGTGAAGATGTCGAAATCGCTCGGGAATGTCGTCGAGCCGATGGATGAGATCGGAAAATACGGTGTCGATCAGTTCAGGTTCTATCTTCTCGGAGCGATGCCGATGGATGGCGATGGGGAGTATGCGAAAGAGCTTCTCATCGAGAGAGTGAACACCGAGCTTGTCGGAAATCTCGCGAACTTCTTCTACCGGACGATGTCTTTCGCGAACAGGAACTTCGATTCGGAGATAAAGGAAGCGAAGAGGGATTGGCTTATCGATGATGCCGGAAAAAGGGCAGAGGATGTCAGGAAGGCGTACGAGGCATTCGATTTCAAGAAAGCTCTTGAGGAGATCCTCGCGATATCCGCTCTTGGGAATAAGTATTTCCAGGAGAATGAGCCTTGGAAGAAGATAAAAGAGGACAGGGAAGAGACAGGAAGGATAATTGGTTCCTGCGTGAATCTAGCGAAGAACCTCTCGATAATGATTGAGCCGATGATGCCTGGCTTTTCGGAGGAGATACAGCGGCAGCTCAACTTAAAAGGGCTCCTCTGGAAAGACATAGGCTTTGACTTGAAAGATCACAGAATAAATGAGGCGAGGATAATCATCCAGAAGATAGAGAAAGAAGGGGAGAGGAAAGCAGAAGAGGCGAAATCTGATTTCTCGATCCTCGACCTTAAGGTCGGAGAGGTCATCTCTGCGAAAGACCATCCTGACGCGGAGAAGCTCTTTGTGCTTGAGGTTGACCTTGGGAAGGAGAAGAGGCAGCTTGTAGCAGGACTACGCTCATATTACAAGGCCGAAGAGCTGGTCGGAAAGCGAATCATCGTAGTCTCGAATCTTATGCCTGCGAAACTGCGCGGCATCGAGAGCCAGGGGATGCTGCTCGCCGCGGATAAGGGAGACTCTGTGAAAGTGCTTGAGGCTGCGCATTCGAAGCCTGGCGAGCAGGTATCTGTCGAAGGATTCGGTATCGGGAAGGGGAAGATAGAGTACGCTGAATTCTCGAGGATAAGGATGACAATCAAGGATAAGGCCGCAGTCTATGGTGGAAAGCCGCTACAGACGAGGCACGGCAAGATAGATTGCGACATCGATGATGGGGCGAAGATAAGATAGCTAATTCTCCTTCCGGAAAGCGTACCAGAGCAGGCCGATCACTGCGAGAGTTATGAAGCTATCGGCGATGTTAAAGACCGGCCAGATCCGAAAATCGAAGAAATCCGTGACAGAGCCAAAAAGAATCCTGTCGATCAGGTTCCCGAATGCCCCGCCGAGGACAAATGCGGCCATAAGATAGAGGAACTTATCTTTCGGGATGTCGCGGTAGTTGTAGATGACAAGACCTATGACTATCAGCGAGAAGAAGACAAGGAATCCGGAGCTGTGTCTTGCAAGACCGAAGAATGTCCCTGTGTTCTCAAGATGAGTGAGGTGGAAGAACGGGAGCATCTCTATCGATATGCCTTCAGGAATTGTCTTTCTCACGATGAATTTTGTCAGCTGGTCGAAGAAGAGTATCGCTGCGGCTATCCCGAAGATGTAGAGCGGCTTATGCCTATCCTGCCTATTTCCTGTACTCATCAGGGACCTCCTCGTAATCTATGATCGGTCTTCTCTGCCTCGCCTGGTCATCATACGCTATCCTTGGGCAGGCAGTATTCACCCAGACCTCGACGAACGGGAAGTTCTCGAACTCGGAGAAATCGATGGTGTCAGAGAGGAAAAGATACGCCTCTTTCCCTCGTTTAGAGAGATTACGCTTGAGCCTCCTTGCGAGAGCCATCCTGTTCTGGCCGGGCTTGATAGAGACCAGGATCCCTATCCTCTCTGATGAGAGGAATCTTAAGAGAGCTCCCTTGGCTCTCTTTCTCTCTGAATCTACCTCCAAGACGCTGAGCTTCCGGAAATCATCTGCTTTTGGGTCGAAGACAAACACCGGCAAGTCATTCTTCAGCATAAGCTGCCTTGGATGGAACAATCCGTCTCCGATATAGAGGAAGCAATCCGCATTCTTCGCTTCCGGAATCGAAGAGATGAGACTGCAGCCGAGGACCTGTCCTCTGTAGGCTGCGTGAAGGCCTTTTGGGAGAATCACTTTCTTCCCCCTTCGCTCCAATGACTTTCTTACCGGATCGAGAGAATCGAGGAACTGCACTGTTGTCGCAAGCACTATCCTTTTTGGAAGCGAACCGGCATCTATCTTCTCCGGATCGACTTTCCCTCGGTATCTTGCCTCGAAAAATAGTGTCTTCATCGCCTTTGGATGGAGAAGTTTGTTTTTAAAGGTTTTTAAGGAGATTTAAAAAACTTTGAGATTCTTTAAAAAGAGCCTTCCTGAAAGGATTGTTTCGAAAGCTATTTAAGCGAAGGATCGGTCAGTCGGAAGATATGAAAAGATGGTTCACTTTCATCCTCGGACTCGCGATTTTCGCTAGCCTCGCATCCGCTGAGATGATAGTGCGAAACGCAAGCTGCGCCGATGGCCTCACTCTTGTAGTCGATAATACCGGAACCTATGATTTCCGAGCGAAGGATTTCACGATAGTCGGTACCCACGTCTGGAGCGGAAGGACAATCAAGTTCGATGGCATCTGGCGGAATCTTGCGGACATACCTCACAGGAGGCTGAGCGGAAGGATGTTCCTCTCGAACAACAGCGTCGAGGATTATGGGCCTTACATCATCAATGTCTCGAGGGTCTCGCAGGTCGACTCGCACCTTGTCGGCGGAGCCGGATATGTGACATACCGCGAATCGAAGATCGTGCGGGTTGAGTGCGAAGAGAAGGCATTCGAGTGCAGCAAGGTCAATCTCAACATCGATGAGTGCTACACTGTCGGCGAAAGATACGTCGGCATCATCTCGGGTGTCGGCGGGCAGAGAGGGTTCTCGAAGGAGAAGTTCAGCCTCAAGATGGTCGGGCGCGGCCACATCTATGAGAACCTGACCCCTGATGACACAGTGATCTCGGAGATAGCTTCCGGAAGATACTATGTCAGCTTCCTCGCCCCTTCATTCACTGACTGGACCACAGTCAGCATAGATGGGTGCGACTATGAGAGATTCCCAAAGACTTACGATAAGGAAAAGTGCATCCTCCCAAGAGCGTGCGCGAAGGACACTGACTGCAAGGATTACGAGCGATGCAATACGAACATCGGCGGATTCTGCGAGGCAGTGATATGCGATGAGTGCGAGAAGGCCAAGGGACACGTCTGCGTGGCCAGATGCGACGATGGGAATCCCTGCACAGCCGATTCCTGCATAAGCGGTGTGTGCGAGAGCCGGAAGATGACAGGATGCTGCATCGACGATTCAGGATGCGGCAATGAGACCGCGTGCAGAAAAGAGGTCTGCGCAAATAACAGATGCGTGATAAGGGAGAAGGAGTGCAAGGGGACAGATGACCCTTGCGTAGTCGGAAGATGCGATGACGATAAGGGCTGCGTCTATTCGGTGAATCCTCTGTGCCGCGCATCTTTTTTACAGAGGATAGTCGACTGGTTCGTCTCTTTCTTCAGATGAGGTGAAAAGTGATAAGGCATATCGTGAGAAAGACAATAGGGGCCTTGCTGGTCCTCCTCGGGATAGCAGGACTATTCCTGCCCTTTCTCCAGGGATTTGTCCTGATATTCGCAGGGATCTTCCTTCTCGACGAGCGGCTCTATCAGAGCCTGAAGGAGAAAGGGAAGAAGGCCATAAGAAGGGCGAAAGCAACGCTTAAAAAGAAATGATGATTTTCCAGGAATAATGGGAAAGAAAAAGCCAGAGCTTCTTGCGCCAGTGTCTGATCTTGCGATGCTAAAGTCAGCCATAGATGCCGGAGCCGACGCAGTGTACTTCGGCATCAAGGGGCAGAATATGAGGCTTCGGGCAGGCAATTTCGAGAGGAAAGACCTGAGAAAGATAGTTAGTATCTGCCGGAGGGAAAGGGTCAAGGCCTATCTTGCGCTAAATACCATAATCTATGATTCTGAGATAAGCCAAGTAAGAAAGATCCTTGATGAGGCGAAGAAAGCGAAAGTGGATGCTGTGATAGCCTGGGACATCGCAGTCATCGAAGAGGCGAGAAAGCGGAAAATTCCCATCCACATCTCGACGCAGGCATCAGTATCTAACAGCGAGGCCGCGGGATTCTTCAGGAGACTTGGAGCGAAAAGGATAGTCCTCGCAAGAGAGCTCGATCTTGCCCAGATAAAAAGGATAAAGAAAGACGCGAAAGTGGATGTCGAGGTATTCGTCCACGGCGCGATGTGCGTCTCGATATCCGGCCGCTGCTTCCTCTCGCAGTTCGTATACGGAAAATCAGCCAATAAGGGCGTCTGCATCCAGCCGTGCAGGAGAAGCTATACTATCAAGGATAAGGAAGAGGGATTCGAGCTTGAGGTCGGGAACGACTATGTCCTCTCGCCGAAGGATCTCTCCGCATTGCCATTTCTCGATAAGCTGATCGATGCAGGGATAGATTCATTCAAGATAGAAGGGAGGCAGAAATCAGCGGAGTACGTCTATGTCGTGGTCAAGGCATACAGGGAAGCCATCGATGCTGCGATGGAGGGCAGATTCAGCAAGGCTCTTGTCGCAAGACTGGATAAGGATATCGCGAAAGTCTACAACAGGGGATTCTCCGGCGGATTCTTCCTCGGAAAGCCGATCGATGAGTGGACGAGAAGCTATGGGAGCAGCGCGACCGAGAGGAAAGTGCATATCGGCCGCATCGTCAATTTCTTCAGGAAGAATATGGTCGCTGAGATTCTGGTCGAGGCAGGAGCGAGACTCGATTCAGGGGATGAGATATATATCATCGGCCCGACGACAGGCACTCTTCGGGAGAAGGTATCCTCGATGAGATGGGATGATAGAGAGCTAAAGAGCGTCGGCAAGGGAGAGTCATTCACGATGAAAATGGGGAAGATAGTGAGGAGAAACGATGCAGTGTACAAGATAGATGGCGCGAAATAGAATAGTGGGATCCTGGAGAAAGCTTGACACAGCCGAGAAAATACAGCTCTCGATAGCCTATGCTCTCCGATTCTCTCTCATCCTTGCGATGGTGAATGAGATAATGGATGGAAGATGGTGGCTCCTGTTCCTGACATCCCTTGCGCTCCTCATAACATTCATACCCTCGTTCATAGAGAGGAACTACAAGATGAACCTTCCTGTCGAGTTCGAGCTCTTCGTGACTCTCTTCATCTACGCGTCGATGTATCTTGGCGAGAGGTTCGACTACTATTACAGGTATCTGTGGTGGGATTCGCTCCTGCACGCGAGCTCGAGCATAGTCCTTGGGATAATAGGATTCCTCATCCTCTACGAGCTCCATTCGGAAGGCAAGATAAAGGCGAAGCCGATTGTCATCTCTTTCTTCGCGTTCTCCTTCGCTGTCGCGATGGGCGCGATATGGGAGATATTCGAGTTCGCGATGGATGTCAATTTCGGGACGAATATGCAGAAGACCGGACTCTTGGACACGATGAGCGACATAATCCTCGATACTCTTGGCGCGCTTGTCGCGGCGGGCCTCGGATTCACGTATATGAAAGGTGTCAAGAATCCGCTTTTCAAGGGACCTATAATAAAATTCATCGAGAGGAATCCGGAGATCTTCAGGGAAAAGTGATCACTTCCTCTTATCGTCCTTCTTCCTCGCGAGATTCTCCATAAACTCCATCACTTCGACAGGAAGCGCTATGACGACAGTATTCGACTGCTGAGGCCCGAGGCCATCGAGTGTCTGAAGCGTCCTTAGCTGCATAGCTCCAGTGCTTGCAGTCATTGTCTTCGCTGCCTCGGCGAGATTCTTTGCGGCGAGCTTGTCTCCCTCTGCCTTGATTATCGTCGCCCTCTTCTCTCTCTCGGCTGCGGCCTGCCTCGACATTATCCTCTTAAGATCGTCAGGGACATCCACGTCCTGCAGCTTTATCGATGAGATATCAAGCCCCCACTGGTCAGTCTCCTTATCGACTATCTTCCGTATCTGCTCGCCTATCCTCTCGCGCTCGGAGAGCACATTATCGAGCTCCATCTGCCCGATGACATCGCGCAGCGCCGTCTGCGCGTACTGCGCGACAGCATAGTAGTAGTCCTGCACCTCGATTATGGCATCATTTGGCTTCATTACCCTGAAATAGACTACGCCATTCACGAGGACCGGGACATTGTCCTTTGTCATCACTTGCTGCTTCTCGATATCGAGTGTCTGAATCCTGAGGTCGACTCGGTCCATCCGCTCGATTATCGGTATTAGGATGCGGAGGCCTGGCTTCATCAGTCCGGCGTATCTTCCGAGACGGAACTTGACTCCGTTCTCATACTGATTTATGACTCTGAGAGATATCAGAAGAAGGATTACGAACGCTAATATGTATGGCCAGATCATTTTGCACCCCCTAAAATGCCTACCGGAACTCTATGCGATTCCGAGCAATGAGTAACCGTAGTTCTGCAGCATAAACCATATGAGTATGACTGCGAAGACGAAGATAATTATGTGCGCTGGCTTGAACTTGATTTTCGAGCGGGAATCCTCGTAGTAGTTGACAAGGCCTCCTCCGCTTGTAGGCATCCTGATCTTGTTGTCCTTTGACATACTGCGAGGGAAGAGCTGATTCTTTATAAAGGTTTTGAATAACGAAAATGCGCCACTGAAAATATTAGCTCGCCTATCCTCGGCCTGAAGGTCGAGGTATTACTACTCGCATTTATGGCGGCGCATTTTCGGGATCGCAAATCGGCGTGATTCTGATGTTCTCGGCGCGTATCGTCGTCTTAAAAAACAAGGTATTGCGCCGATTTTCGATAGAAAAAATGTAGGGGCGAATAAGCCGCCTTCTGTCGGACCATCCGGAAAGGGAGACCCTATCCTTCGCTTGAAGTCCGTGCCAACATTCTACTAGCGCGTCGAAAGACTTGCACGAGCCTGATTCCTTGTCCCACCGTATCCAAAAGAAACATCAACGGGTTCTCAGAAAATGCGAAGCATTCTCTGACTCGGAAATCTTGGATTTCCGTTGTGCTCTTTGTCCGTCGCCGGACAAATTCGCCATATCATCTTACTCTTCTGGCCGTGTCGTTTCTAAAAGTGATCGCAGGATTTCCCTGCCCGGGTATCTCCCCGGAGGCACTTTCAATGGCAATCGCTTGCCATATCCGTGGGCGGACTTTCCTCAGCTTCCCTATGAAGGGATACCGTCGGTTGGCTACGCCTCCTACAGAGAGAAGGAATAGCGCACCCCTTTTTAAATCTTTCCGTCACTTTGCAGTAACAAATGAGGAAAAGCTTATATAATCGGGACAGATAGCAAGATAGATGAGAAAGCGTATCTACCTCAATATGGATGTCTTTGGCGGAAAGAAAGATACAGATTACTACCAGGATCTCTCTGAAAAGTTCGAGATAGTAAGATCATATGAAGTAAGAGTTCCTGCGTTCGCGAGCATAATAAGCATAGAGGAAGATATCCGGCGAAGAAGGGCAGTGAAGGAGATGTCGAGAAAGCCGCAGGCGAATCGCGCTCCAGGCGTTGCGCGCGAGCCGATAACTCTTGCGGACTCCATGAACTATTATTGGCCGGATGCGATCCTTGTCGGCTGGCACATGAATCCGAATATCGGGAAGGAAGAGTACAGGTTCTTCGATCTGGCGATAGATTTTGGTTCAGCTAATGGCGACGGGATATGCAGGAGCCTCGCGAAAATCCCTTTCGATCTTGAGGGTTGGAGGAATATCGGCAAGGGGCTCGATGGGAAGATAGTGCACGCATCGAAGAAGTTCGAGAGAGCGCGGACACTCAATGACGGAGAGAGCATCGATGCGGTCTACCTGATAGACCGAGGCAGGTGGGGATAGATATGGCGAATGACATATTGACCGAGAATCTCCTCGAAGCGCTCAAGCCCTCGAAGGAGACGATGGATGATTACAGGAAGAAAGAGGATGAGCTAAGTGACATCCTCTTGATCGCATCAAGAAGAAAAAAATGAAGAAGAGCATAGATGGCGTGGTCGTGAGACGAAGCGGGGAGAAGATATTTCTATCTGATGGCCTATCCAGCATCGGCTCCATCGATTCCATCGAGAACATAACTCCCGGAGAATTGAAAGAGGAGCATGTGACCTTGATTGAGGGGAAAAAACTCGATATCCGCCGCGCGTACGAGTGCTATGATGAAGTGAGGAAGATAAGGACATTCAGCCTCGTCGTAGAGGTCCCAGAGGACGACACAGTGTATGATGAAGGATATGTGTTGATCGTGGAAGTGAGTCCCAGCGACGGAAGATATCATATAGATTCAAGAAGAAATAGATTAATAAAAAAATAGAAAATCAATCCTTGCTTTCCGGCTCGCCATCCCTTCTTATGACCTTCACCGCATCTATCTTGAGGGTCATAGGTATCGGGACAGCCGCCTCTAGAAGCTCGACAACGACATCGTCCTTCGTGTGGTCGATCCTTGTCACTTTCGCCTTCTCGCGCTTGAACGGGCCTGAGATTATCTCGACAATGTCGTTCTTCTTTATGTTCGCCTGGACCTTGGTCTGCTCGAACATGTGCTCTATCTCCTTGAAGGAGACTGTGCTTCCGAGTATCCCTTTCGCGTAGGGGATGCCGTGAGCCGCCTGCTCGACATCGCTCTTTGTCTCGGCCTCTACGAATATGTATCCGCGCATCCCGTGCGGGTGCGAGACAGAATAGACATTTATCCCTTTCTTGACTACATTGCTCGATAGGAAATCCATCACCTGCTCCTCGCGATTCGCAGTCGTCTTAAGGGTGAATATGCTTGTGGTCTCTGGCTCCTCCTTCTTCGGATAGAGCTCCTCCGCTGTCGGCTCCTTCTCCTCGACCTTCTCGGAGATGATCCTTGTCTTCTTCTGCTTCATCTTCATAGCTGAAGCTGGCTCTTTCTTGTCTTCTTTCTGCTCCCGAAGGAGCGCTTCCTCAAACTCAACATCAAAATCGAACTCAACCATTTTATCTCCTCAAAAAATCATTGATAGATCTCCAAACACTGCCTAAAACAGGAGCATCCTCGCCATCTGCAGGATAAACCCTATTAACCCGAGTATCAGCATTCCGATGCTTGTCGCCTTGACTATCGTCTTGAACTGCTCTTTCTCCGGCTTCTTCGTGACACGAAGCGCGATCCTGCACTCATAGATGAAGTGCTTGAGGCGCGATGTCCTGGTCTGCTGATGCGTCT
>CAYNNM010000019.1:0-11427 GCA_964398575.1 uncultured Methanosarcinales archaeon | reverse complement strand
TTTTTTCCGATCAGACCCTCATTGTCTGAGAGCTCTCGGCTTTCTTGCCTCTTTTTCGGCTGCAAAGCGATGCGAGGCAGACCTCGACATTCGCGCTTGTCCTCTCATCGTTATGCAGCGTGTGGATGGCATCGCCTTCCTTGTTCAGGAATACGATCGCCGGAAGATTCCTCGCCTCGATGCTGAATCGCTCCATCACATCCCAGGAGTCGTGGATGTTCATGCAGACGCAGGTCGCCTTGTGGCCCTTCTCCTGGATGATGCCCTTCACGGAACTCACTACCTTCTGGCACGTCCTTGTGCCGCTTGTGAATACCACAACAGCAGGCTTATTCAGCCGCTCCCCATTCCTTACCGCATTCCTTATCCTATCCATATGGCAATTCTCCTTTTCATCGATTGTTTTTCACCATCGCTGCAGTCCAAGCGAATCATCCGCTCAAATCGCACCACCTCTTTTCCGAAGAGAAAAAGAAAGGCCGCCTATAGAGGGAGCGCGGCCTCGGCAAATATCGCGTATCACTACATTCCGGCGCTTAGTCCTTGCACGCAGATTCTGACGGAGGAACTCCGATGTCGCTGATGCTCTGTATCGTCTCCTGCCCCGGGATCAATATGAGCGCTCCTGTTTGGTTACTGACGATTCCGCAGAGTTCGGCTGATGAGCAAAAAGACGGCGGGAGCGCTCCTGAGTAGCACAGCTTTGTCGAGCCGCAGTACCACGGATAGTTCTGCGGGCAGCACACTTTCGCGGTCCAGCAGCAGTTGTATCCTGTTTTGCAGCAGAAGTTCCCGCAGTCGTGGTAGCCGCTCTGGCATCCGCTACTTGAGCTCTTGTCCTCCCCGCATCCGCCGATCATCGCGCCAATCACCATCAGCGTAACCAAGATATACAATGAAGCGATCCTTCTCATAGCAACTTCCTCCACCAGTTAATGAGACAATTAACCGCGCATCGATTCCCTCATCCCAAAGAACCAGCGAATCATCCGCTCAAATCGCACCACCTCCTTTCAGAAGAGAAGAAAGGCCGCCTTCCTGAAGAGGAAGCGAAGGCGGCCCACAATGCATTATTCTGCCAGTTCTATCCGCTGATGCTTACTTGACTGAGGATCTTGAGGCTGTGAAGGTGCCGCTGCCGTCGCAGTCACTATTTGTGTCAGAGACAGCAACATATGTTCCGGACATACTCTGAGTATTGCCGATGCCTGTCGATGCTATAGTGATCGTGCCGCAGCCGACAGAGCTCATATCGATGATGCTGACGACATATATGTTGTTGCTGGCTCCATCGTAGAGGCCAACCCAGCTTTCGGCATCATCGATCGCAGAAGCGAAATCATCCATGCCTGGGACGTTCAACGTTCCGCTTCCGGTTATCGCCGAAGACCCGCTTTCTGCTCCGACATTCGTCTGTGTCGCGATGTTCATTGTTCCGCTAGCTTGGTCATTGTCGAAAGAAAGGGTCCAGTTTCCCCTGACATCAGGAATGGCTGGATTCGGAGCAGCTCCAGGCATCCTCGAATACCAGGTGCCATTCGAGAGTCCTGTCTCAAGGTCTTCGAGCGAGTAATCGATCCAGGTGCCATCATTCACCTGCCACTCATCTGCTCCGCCCTCGAGCGTTCCCCTGACCGCGCTATATTGCCATCCGGACATCTCTTCATACACATTTCCGAAGAAGAGCGCGCCGCCAGACATCACGCCGCTGCCGTCGATCTGCCCCAAATAATTCTTGAGGAAGATGAATCTGCTGTCGGCAGCGTTATGGCTGAAGCTCATGGTGACTTTTTCAGTTTCGACATAGTTCGAGAGCACAGTGATTTTCCGTGTTCCCGAAAGCGGGAAGCTCGCAGGACTCGAGCCGATGCCGGAGAGCCTGAGATGGACAGCGTATCCGCCAGCATCTTCGCCGGATGCCGATGCGCAGCTCTCGTTCCAGGTGAGCGCGACCTCGATGGGCTCTTCGGACGTATTCGCGGTGAGGCTCATCTCATAGCCGGCCATGCTGCCGTTGAATGCGATGATCTCGTTCTCGTTCAATGCGACACGCAGGTTGCTTATTGCATCCTCGTTCTGCGCTCCGATGATGAATGGCATAGTGACAAATGCGCCGTTCTCTTCGTGCGCGATTACGCCGCTTTTTCCCGCGAGGTTGGTGCAGGCAGGAGGCAGAACGACAACAGGTGTTGTCGCGCAGGCAGGATCGCTTCTCTCAGATTCATTTCCCGCCCAGTCGACTGCGGAAACCGTGATGCAGTATTCCATCCCTGCCTGGACAACATTCAGTATCGCAGAATTGACGTAGCCCACGCTAAAGATGATCTGCATATCGTCAGCGTCATAGATCCTGTAGCCGGCGACTCCTGTTCCACCAGTGTTGTCTGTCGCGTGCTCCCACGAGAGCTGGATCTGGCTCGAACTCAGCGCGCTCGCCTCGACATTTGCAGGCACGCTTGGCGCATAGACATCCTCGGTCACAGGAGTGGTCGCGCATTTCTCGACGCTTTTTTCGCCTTCATTGTCCGCGCCATCGACTGCGCTTACCCGATAGCAGTAATTTGTCCCTGCCGAGAGCCCGGTGTCGTTATAGGAGTCGCTTGTCGAGGTATCGATCCTGCTGCCGTTGCGGTAGATGACATACTCGCTGATCCCTGAAGGATCGGTCACAGCGTTCCAGGTGAGATTGATCTGGGTCTGGCTCGCCGCGATCGCATCAAGATTCGCAGGCGCCGCAGGCGGTGTCTCATCAGGAAGATCAGGGGTCACTGCAGTCTTCTCTTCCGTGAAATCCGACTTGTTGCCCGCGCCATCGACTGCGCGTACCTTGTATGCGTATGACTTCGAAGGGGAAACAGCAGTGTCCTGATATGTCACGCCAGTCACTGTCTCGACGTAGCTCGCGTCCCTGTACACCTCATACCCAGTCACTCCGACATTGTCTGTCGAGGCAGTCCAGGACAGGTTGACAAGATTCGCTGTTGCGGCGTTTGCCGTGAAATTCCCCGGGATCGATGGCGCCTCATTGTCCGCTTCGGTCGGGGTCGTAGCGGCAGTGGAGTTGCTTCTTGCCGAGATGTTGCCGGTCGTATCGACCGAGGACACGCTGTATGTGTGCGTGCTTCCAGGGGCGAGGCCGGTGTGAGTATAGGTCGCCTCGTCTGTCTCGCCGATCTTCACCGCGCCTTCATAGACATTGTAGTGGTCAAGATCATTCGCGCTGACAGCATCCCAAGTGATTCGAATCGCCGTAGGGCTCACTGCCACAGCTTCTGCGTTCTGCGGCACAGGAGGCGGCGTGACATCGACTCCATTGCCTTTCTTCTTCTTGCTGCAGCCTGCTCCTGCAACCGCAAGAAGAACAACAAGAAATAATGCGAGTAACTTCTTCATGGTGCTCTCCTTTTTGTAATCGTTAACCGCGCATCGATTCCCTCATCCCAATGAAACAGCGAATCATCCGCTCAAATCGCACCACCTCCTTTCCGAAGAGAAGTAAGGCCGCCTATAGAGGGAGCGCGGCGCATCGTCATATTCATAACAGCAGGCTGACATACATCTGGAATGCTCCGCTCGCGCTCTCCGAGTCCTCCAGGATGGCGTATCTCGCTTCGCCGCCGAGCAGGACCTTCCTCGATTCCTGCGGTCTCTCGAAGGCGCCGACTCCGATGCCCCATATGTCTCTTATGAATTCTCCGCTCTCCGAGCCGGCCCTGAGCTTCTCTTTTCCCACTCCCGCGAAGACGAGGACATACTTCACGAAATCCTCGTTCTTCCGGTCGTACCTTATGAGGAGATCGAGGTAATGGAACGAATGCCTGCCCTCCGAAGTCCCCGCGACATCCTCATTGTCGCCGTGGCTTGCGGAAAGTCCGGTGTACGCAAGGCCGATTTCGTCACCCACTCCTTTCACGCTCAGGCCCCACATCGCGCCGCGGTTGCCGATGGCAGCATTCCCGTCGGTTCCGGTGCGCAGGTTAAAGCCGCCGTTTAAGCCGAAGAATAGCCGCGGGCCATCTTCCGCTCGGGCAGCTGTCGAGATGAGTATGAGCGCAGCCACGATGATCGTCTTTCTCACAGGTCCCTCCTTCCACCATCGAATCGATGGCGCCCTAGAACTCGATCTCGCTTCCTCTCTCAGGCTCTGCCCCGACATCCTGCCGGAATAGCTCGACCGCCTTCCCGCAGATCTCCTCGGCATCATCCTTCCCTGCGTAGAATGCGCTCATGCAGAAGAGGTTCCAGTAGTGGTACGTGCCTGGATTCTTCTTCGCGAGGATTGAGAAGTCGGAGTAGGCCTCCTCGTAGTTCCTGTACTCTATGCTCGCCTCGCCCCTCTTCTCCCGCGCGGTGTCCGTGAACACGATATCCTTCTCGATGACGATCGAGTACTCCGCAGCCGCCTCGCGATACATCCCTTCGGCAGAGTATATCTCGCCGAGATAGTAGTGCGAGAGAACCATGCACTCCTGCATCATGAATGTGTCCTCTTTCCCGTGAGCTCTTCGCAGGACTCGCATGGCAAGCTCTCTCTCCCCCGCTATGCTGAGATGGATGCCCGCCCCAAGGAACGCGCAGGATGAGAATGTCAGATAGCTCTGCTCCTCCATTGTCGACTTGACTGCGTTCGAAGCCACGCGCCATTCCTCCGCGAGCATCTGTCTCTTGATGTTCCCCGCGCAGCCGGAAAGAAGCGCAGCCATTGCCACGATGATCACTATCTTCCTCATGGTTCACCTCCTGTTTCTCAGTACTTGAACAGGACCTCTCCTCCTATCCAGCTCCCCCTGGCTTCGAATGTCTTTAGCCGGATGACTCCTTCCACCGATACGTTCAGGATCTCTCCGACGATGAACTGCCCGCGCATCAGGGGGAGATTGGCGCCGGTCGGCATCATGAATCTTGCGCCGCCGAATGTTTCAAGGCAGAATGTCTTTTCCCGATAATCGACCGCGCCGATTTTTCCCTTCACGATGCTGCCTCTTCCGATTACCTTCTCTTTCGCTTCGGACACATTGTTCATATCACTTCCTCCCCTTGTGCGCGTGATGGCCGTTGTGCTTCGTCTGCCCGTTCCGGTGCTTCTTCTCCTTTGGCTTCTTCTCCTTCTTCCCGGCATCCCCCGACGCCTTCCTTATAGCGCTCTTCTCCACCTTTCCCGCTTCCTTCAGGTTCTTCTTCACCATCTTCAGGAGCCTGTTCCTTTTCATTTTCATTGTCCCCTATAGAGAGTATTTTTGATGCTGCGTAGGTCGCCAACGATCGCCTGCGCGGGGAAGTCAGTCATTTCTGCATCAAAGGATCTTCGCGAGGGAGGTTATCCGAAATGTTATTGTCTGGACAAGATTGGTCCCGGCGGACTCAGGCATATGGAACCTGCCGTACTCGATGCCGAGAAAGACTTCCTCTGGCTTTGAGATCTTGTAGAGAAAGCCAATCGCCGGGCCGCGCATACTGCTCCTCTCCTCGGAGAAATACGGACCCCCGCTTCCTGACTCATAAGCGCTCTCGATGACTGTCCCCCAGATCCATCGGAGATAGAGAAGATGATTCTTATCATTCCTCCAGTCAGTCGAGAGATAGAGATCCACAGTCCTCACACTGAGCGAGGCATTGTTCTGCCCTTGCTTCTTCGAGTCGAAATCAGCCTCGTAGAAGCTTGCCCCGACACCCATCGGAAAGTAGGTGTATGTCGTGTGCACGCTCGCCCTTCCGCCCGGGCCGAATCCGAGATCATTTGTCGCTCCGCCCCGGTACCCGTAAGCGCGGTATGCCGAGATATCGAAGCCCACCTGGAAGACAACTTCGTCCTTCTCTGCCCCAAGAGCAGGCGATGCGAGGCAAAGGATAGCTAATGCTGCGGTCAATAGCAGACGCATTTTCGTTCCTCCTTTGTCGGGTTTCTCCTTGTCTTCCAGAGAAGCTCAGGAGCCTCTTTGTAGATCCTATACAGGATGGCCACCATCTCGACTTTCTCGACCTCGATGTAGACGATATCTGTAGGGCCATCGTTCCTGAATTTTCCCATCATCGCGGATCTTTTCCCTTCGGAGCTTATCCAGGCGAGCTCGCATCCCTTAAGGATGCTCATTATCTGCCCGTGCCTGACCTCCTTCCCTCTCCTCATCCATTTCCGCCATATCGATGAGCCGCTCCAGGACTCAGAGACACTCATCGCCTGGAGGAACTCCTCCTTTCCATTGATCCTCTTCATCCCGATAAGCCCTTCGAAATCGCCCGGGCCCCGTATCACTCCGCAGAGGAATGTCGAATCATCATCTATCGCGAGGCGGAGGCCTCCGCAGGATTCCTTCATCCTTTCGATCTCGTTTTTCTCCATCCGCACCTCCTATCCCTTTCTTTGAGTTTTTCGCTGTATTTTCGCAAGAGCTTCGCTTACCTCCAGTTGAGGATCAGCGCAACGACTATGAGCGCAGAAAAGGCGATTAAGCCTCCTGCCTTTATCCTATCGGCCTTCTTCTGTATTTCATCAGGATTCTGCGGGTCAGATGCGCATCCTCCAAGATAGATCGCCAATCCCAAGATGAAAATCCCGATAACTGCTTTGATCAATCCGCACCTCCCTTATCCGTTGAATGTGAAGACCAGTATCCCGATGACCATAAGCGCGATGGATATGTCTCTCGCCGATCCGTATCTTCCGGCGGAAACGACAATCCCTATGCCTGCCACTATGCACCCGATGGACACATAGCACCAGTTCATCCGGCTCCTCCTTTCTTTCTCAGGAATCTCCTGTCGATCAAGACTCCGACGACACCCATGAAGGGAACAAGGACAATCAGCCCTGCGATGATCAGCGGGTCAAGCTCGCTTCCTCTGCTGATGTATATGTGCGCAGGGTAATACGCAGGAACGCCGAGGACAAAGAACCCTCTCAATCCCCCAAGTCCCTGCCAGACCGCGCTTTTCCCGAGCAATTCGCCAAGCAGCGAACCCACTGATGCGATGATGGCGGCGAACAGCAGGAGGCAGTTTCTGGCGCACTCAAATCTGTTCTTCTTCTCCCACCCATCCATAATTACCTCCCTTGAGCAAAGGGTCTGTCTCAATCATCCTTCGGATGTGGTGCGAGCTCCCTCATTATCTGCCCGACTATTCCCTTCACCTTTCTCCATTCATATATCTGGAGCGATGCTGTAAAGATTATCGCGAAGAGGAAAGCGAGCAAAAGAAGCAGCGATCCATCCATCTATCCACCTCCTCATATCAGCATTTCGCTTTTCTTCTTCCTTCTCTCATCGATCCTGCGTAGATACTCCTCTGCCCTGGAAAGAGCGTCCGCATCATTCAGCCACTTCGCGTAAGAATAGAACTGCGCGAGGCTGGCTTCGGTAGCGTCCCAGTCCTCCTTCTCGATGGCATCAAGGAGCAGAGCCTCCTCGAGCTCCATCGACTCGAAATCCCTCTCGAGCTCGTCAGGCAGCTGGGCACACTGGTGCTTGCCTGTCAGGACATAGGAATCCATCCTGCCAGCCGAGTATCCGAAGAGATACGACACGAACGCCGCGGCCGCAAGAAGAAGGATCAAGTCTATCCGCCTCATCTTCCCCTCCTTCTTTTCCTCATCCCGTCGAGAAGGATCTTCAGGATGAAAAAGACGACTGCAAGCGCCACTGTGAAAGCCATCGCGTAGAGCCCGATCACGAGGATCTCCGGCTTTGCGATGGCATCGATGAATCTTCCTATCTGCTCCAGTATTCTCACGGTCAGATCCTTTCCATCATCTCCTTTCCATCATCCTTGCGAGGATGCTTATGATGGGAATCGCTACCCCGAATCCGAGGATGGCCTCAAGCGGAAGCAAGTCGTCATCGAAGCTGGCTACTGAAGGCCAGAATCTCTCGATGATGCCTATGCTTCTGTGGATAACGTGCGTCAGCAAGAAACCAAGAGCCAGGACGCCTGCCACCTTCAGCATCTTCATCGCGCTTCCTTCGCTCATGGCGCTCCTCCTTTCACCTCTCCTTTCTTCCGCTTCAGGGAGAGGAGACTCTGCTTCACGCCCTTCCATATCCTCTCTGCCTCCTCCTTCAGCCGCATCGCCCTCGATCTCCTTCTCTTCGCCATCCGCATCTCCTTTCGCCAGTTCCTGCAAGGCCCCCCTATGGAATGCCTCTCGATGAAGTCGCACACCAGGTAGCTGACTGCCGCGATCATCACGGCCCCGATAAATATCTTCCAGATATCCATACTCTCTCCTCTCAAGGATGCGTTATGCCCTTTCGCTAGAGATTCGCGAGAATGTTGCCTATCCTTGCCTTATTCTCATCGATAAGATTCCTCGCTTCCTGGTTCTTCCTTCCGACTCTTTCGAGCCATTCCCTGTGCCGTTTCTCGCTTTCCTCCATGATCCTTTTCCCGATATCAAGAGCGATGGTCCTGCTTGATTCGAGAAGAGTCCTATTTCCTTCGCCTTCTATTCTCTTTTCCATCCGTCTCCTCCTTTTTCACTCGGCAGTATGCAGGCAGCAGTATGATTACCGCCGCGATCATCAGATACGCTGTCGCGCACAAGAACCAGTCAGCATCCATAAAGACCGGCTCATAGTCGAACACCTTCAGGATATCTCTCATCTTTCCTCCAGATATCGCAGGCCACGCAGATAGTGGCGATGCAGGCAAGCATCAGGAAAGCGAAGAAGTAGATCAGCGCCGATACAATAATCATCAGTCCGAGAAAGCCCGCCACAAGGATTATCCTGAACCCTGCGTTCATTATCCCCATTCAATCCCCTCTCCGCCACAAGGCGCCGTAGGCTCGGAACGCTGACCTCGCGCCGATGGCCTCGAATCTATCCAGTCCGCACTCGGCGATGTACTCCTCCGCTGCCTTCTCCCTCTTCTCGATAAGGTGCGGATAGACCGCAGCCATCTCATCGAGTTTCCTTATGACTTCCTCCTTCTCAACCTGTCTCAATTTTCCTCCTCCTTTCTTCTGGCACTCCCAGTCGCAGTCCTCTTCCTCTTCCTGACCGACGAAAAGATACAGGATTGCAGCGAAGAGAACCTTCATAAACCTGAACGGAGCGGAGACCACTCTCCAGATCATTTCTAGGATTCCCATGTCATCCTCCTCGTAGAGAATTCGACCCTCTCACTCTCTCCGGAATGCCTGTCAGAGGGTCGCCGGATCACTTCACGCAGATGCAGTCGTACTCGAAGTCCCCTCCGCGGCCGTCCTTCAGGAGCTCGCGCGAGACGGCCTCGTTGTGGATGTGGCATTCGACGAAGTGGCCGGGGTGGCTTCCCTCATCGACGATATTCTTCCGCAGTGGCTCACTCCCTCTTCTGTGGCAGCAATTCGGCATAGTCTTCCCCTTTCTTCCCTTCATCTATGGCCACCCTGGCATTGGCCGATGGGCCTGCGTCGCAGATCCCGTCGGAGAAGCACTCCTCGCATCGTTTCTCTGGACGTCTTGCGCCTTTCCCGAATATCCAATCCAGGCCGCAGCAGGTCGTCACCTTCTGGCCTTTCTTCAGGGGGCCCCTCTCCTTGATGATACGCACTTTGCTCAAGATGCGTTCTCCTCGCTTTCTTCTTGTTGTCTGCTTCTCCATCCATTCAGTTCGCGCGAAAGAGGGCCTCAAGCCGCCTTATCTTCTCGCTTATGCTCAGGACTTCTCCTTCGCGAGGCTGCGCTTTCCCCTTCCTTTTCGCCTTGCTGCCTTCCCTACGCATCTCCTCGCGCTGGTCCTTCGTGATGCGCATCCTTCGCAGCCTCCTCTTCTCTTTCCTTTTCGACAGCATCAGGCCCTCCTCTTCTTTCTCTTCGCTTTCTTCTTTCTTCTCTCATTCTCCATCTTCTCTCGCTCCCTGCCAAGGAGAGCGGGCCAGATTGAGACTATCTTTCTGCGCAGATCCGCCTGCTTGCCAAGCTCAGTGAGGATGGTATCCATCCGCCTCTTCTCGAAGATGACGTAGAAGAACAGCCTGTTTGTCTCCACCTGATCGACGCCCTCGCTGATCAGCCTCGAGATGCTCTCGCCGTCGATCCGCCTGAACTTCCTGCAGAGGCGAAGCAGCGTCTCGGTCCTATTGCAATCCTCCCAAAGCCCCTTCCCGTCTTTCGCCCCCATAGGATCAAGGTCGAGCGAGCCGATCTTCGAGACAAACCTCCCTTTCCGCTCTTTCTTCGAGAGCTCGAGGTAGACCCTTATCCCCCTTAGGTCTCCCTTCGCTATTGTTCCGATTATGAACACACGATTGCCTTCCTGCTTGATACCGAAATCCCCGCAGATGCTTCCGAATAGCGATGCCGGATCCTTCACTTTTGTTTCCATCCTTTAATTCCTCCTTTCAGGCTGCAGTCTCACTTTCCCCTATTCCTTAGGTAGCTTTGCTTCGCCGAAGATATCCTGCGATGAGATTCTTCGAGAACTCACTAAGTTTCTCTTTCGATGGCTTCTTTTTTCCATCTTCCTATGCTTATTACTTTTAGAGATCAAAAGGGCACTCCTGGAGATTTTTTTGTCGACTCCATCTGCCCGCTTCCGATTGGATGCTATGTCGTGATGGGCATTACGATTACATCTTGTCGCCGTAGACGATGACGCAGTCGCTGGACCACAGGATGTAGTATCCTTCCTTGTAGTCCACGGCCTTCACGGTCTTGAGCTTGCCTTTCTTGATAGCCTTCATCACCGAAGGGTCGCCGAAAGGCCCGATGATGCCGAACACGTAACGGGCGCAGGAGGATGCCTCTTTCAGCGAATCCGCGTCCGAGAAATCGATCCTGCTGATGTCCGCGATATTGGTCACAGGAGATCTCTGGATGGAGCATCCCGCGATACTTGATATGAGAATCGCTGCCGTGAAAGTCACAATTGCCTTTTTCATTCGTTGTCTCTCCTCTTTGTCAGTTTGATGAGTGCGCCCCCTCGTTCTCTTCCTAAAAAGGGAGCGCCCTTTCATTCACTACCTTACTGCTGTCTGCCGGCGACAAAGTTCCAGGATCCAGGATTCAATCTGATCCAATCATATCTCGCACCACCTCCTTTCTCCCTTCGGATTTCCCTTGCAGAAAGCGACCTCAGTTGCCCCGTCCCCCGACGCTGCTTCCTTCGATGATCGCGAAGATATCATCCTCCGGGATGCCGTGATCCGCGCTTGCCTGCATCGCTTCGAGGATGCCGGCAGGCTTCGCGCTCGCAAGCTCTCGGGCCTCATCTTCGCTCATCCCGCGCTCCATCAGGGCCTCGACCTCAGGATCGATAGGCTCCCTCTTCATCACCTCAGTCAACTTGACCAAGCTATCTGAAGGTACAGCGCGGTATTGCTTCGGAAGAAACGGCTTTCTGCCAAGTCCCTTGCGGATCTCGACACCCTTCTTGCAGATCGTCTCCATCTCGCGCTTCACTTTCCGCTTCGTGCCATCCGAAAGGAACTCCACGCCTTTCTTGACT
>CAYNNM010000018.1:0-11754 GCA_964398575.1 uncultured Methanosarcinales archaeon | reverse complement strand
GTTTCACCCATAATATGTGCCTGAGGTGCTAAAATGGAACTTGCAATCGAGCCGGTTTTCCAAAAAGTTTAAATATTACTTTGTATATACAAAATAATACTATGGAAACAATCAGCCTGAAGATGGAGAAGAGCCTGCTCGATGAGATGGACTCAAAACTGAAAGAGAACAGGTACAGCACGCGCACAGAGTTCATAAGGGATTCAGTGAGAAGAAGGTTGAGCGAGCTTGAGAAAGAGGAAGCGATTAGAAAACTCGAGGAGAATTTCGGCAAGTTCAAGGGCAAATTCAAACATACTGACGAAGAGGCAGGAAATCTGGCTGTGAAAAAACTACTGAAAAGATTCAATATGGATCTAGAGTAAGTCTTCTGGTTTTCTTATTTTGGCGATGTCAAGCAATTCCAGGAAGTGTTTGTCTCTTGTCACCATAATTGCATCATTATCTCTCGCAATCACGGCGTGTAGTGTGTCTTTGAATGGAGTTCTCATAACCAATGATTTCTCTTTCGTTTCTATTATTTGTTTTCTGGATATCTTGACAGTCAGAAATAGATTCGGAGGAACAATTGAGAATGCATCATTTATCTCTTCCTCTTTCAGATCCTCCCTCAATTCGTCTTTCACTAGCTCTGAACAAAGAATCATCTCCTCAGATCGTATCGCTTTCTTTATCAATTCAAGCGCCCATTCTCCAAGCGGTCTGAAATTGTCAGAACGGTTCTCTAGATAGTCTCTCCAGATGCAAGCATCTATGTAATATCTTGTCATTTTAAAGAAAAATAAATAAAAAATCAAAGCTTCATATCCTTGAGGCCAGGTGTCTCGACGATGAAGTTCGCCTCGCCTTCCGGAAGATTCGGGCTGTCGATCAATTTCGCGACCCTGGATCCTTTCTTTCCTTTCCTAAGGTATATCCTGTAGGTCGATGCGTGAGCCACTATGTGCCCGCCGATAGCCGTAGTAGGATCTCCGAAGAACTGATCCGGTTTTGCCATCACTTGGTTTGTCACATAGACGCAGATATTGTTGGTATCAGCGATCTTAAGCAGCATATGCATGTGCTTGTTCAGCTTCTGCTGTCTCTCTGCGAGTGTCCCTCGTCCGACGAACTCCGCCCGGAAGTGCGCTGTCAGGGAATCGACGACGACAAGCTTCACTTTCTTGTGCTCCTTCTTGATCAAGTCCTCCACTTTCTCGACCAGAAGCATCTGATGATCCGAATTATACGCTCTTGCGACCATTATGTTCTTGAGCACCTTGTCCGGATCAAGTCCTGCCCCTTCCGCAAGCTGCCTGATCCTCTCAGGCCGGAAAGTGTTCTCTGTATCTATGTAGACTGCGACAGCTTCAGGATCCTTCATCTGCATCCTGACAGCGAGAGTGTGCCCTATCTGCGTCTTTCCTGAGCCGAACTCTCCGAAGCACTCGGTTATCGCTCCTGTCTCGAATCCTCCTCCGACAAGATTGTCAAGGACAGATGACCCTGTCGTTATCTTCTCGACCCTCTCTCTTTTCTTGAGTATTTCATCGCCCGAGACAAAGCCCATATCGAGCGAGCTTCTCGCTCCCTGTATCATCTTGCGGGCGACAGCTTCAGAGACCCCTGCGGCCTCGACCATTTCGCCTGGTGTCGCGACAGCTATTCCCATCAGCGTATCGAAACCCGCTGCCGCGAGCTTCTCCGCTGTGGCTGGCCCGACTCCTGGCAGGTCAGTCACGCTCAATGCCTTTTTTGGCTTTAGCTCTATCTCTATTATGTCTTTCTCAGCATCATCGAAACTATCGTTCTGATTCATCTCTTCCATCTCGACCATATCTTCCCTTTTTCTTGCCATAATCATCTCCTCCTTTTAATGTTTTCCACGGGAATAAAAATAACGAAAATTAAAAGCTCAATAGACGATCTCCTCGTCTATGGCTGCGGCCTTCTGCCCTTCTGAATCAGAGAGCGCCAGATATTCGTAGGCCTTCCTGATGACTAGCTCTGCCTTCGGAAGGTCCATCTCCCGAAGCGAGTGCGTCGTCTTCCAGTTGCCCTGAGGATCCTTGAATGAGCGCTCGAATGATACTGTTTTGTATTCACTCACTTTTCCGTCCTTGACAGTCTGGTTCGCCCATATTGTCGCTGTCACTGCCCCTGCCCGGAATTTCTTCTCCGGCGGATTCCTCGCCTCTCTCTCGATCTGGCCGTATGTATTTGGCCTATTCACTTTCGTTTGCATTTTCGCTTCCATTCTCTCACCTTGCTTCTCGCATTTTCTTTCAACCATTCTTCAATGGCGGTGTTTTTTCCGATCTTGGCTCGAAAGCCAATTCAATAGATTCAGAAGACATCGTTTAAATAGCTCACACGCGAATGTCCAGTGCCTAGTGGGTCAGATTAAGAGAAGATACACGAAAAGAAGACAAACACGACCAACTCGCAGACTTAGCTGTACTTTTTGAAGGATTTCAGGTATTTCTTAACAAAATACTGCACAAACCGGTCTTCATCCTTCTCAAGAGCCCGATAGTATGATTTTCTTTTCTTGTATTCGATGACCATCAAAGGATATTTCGCCTGCATCAGGATATGCGCGATTATCAGCCTTCCTATTCTTCCATTGCCGTCTCCGAATGGGTGCATCTTCTCGAACTTATAATGCGCACGCGCCGCGAATTCCACAGGATTCAATGAATCAGCATTCTTCCGGTACCATCTGAAAAAATCATCCATCATTATTTTCAGATCCTGCCAATCAGGAGCGCGATAATCTCCGACCTTCACAGAGTGATCCCTGAATCTTCCTGCTATGTCCTGCTTAGTCTCGCCGAATATTTTCTTATGCCACAGAAGAAGCACGCTCGCCGACAGGCGCTTCTTTCCCTGTATCGCCTCGAAAAACACCTTGGAGTGACTGGCAGTCTCCTTCACATCATCAAGAGGCCTGCCAGGGGAAAGGTTGCGCTTTATTATGTCTTCAGTCTCCTCTTTCGTGACTTTCGAGCCCTCTATGGCGTTCGTGTTGTATGTCAGGTCAATAGAGAGGTCGATGAGGTATTTCTTCTTCATCGATTCCGGATATCTTCTCCACTCTTTCTGGAAATTCTCCCTTATCTTCCTTATCTTCGGGAAATCGCTTTCCTCGAGGCATTCCCTGAGGAAGGACTCTTTTAGCTGCACGATATCTTTTGGGACATCCTTTCCGAGATATCTCTCCCGGTAGGTAGGCTTTCCGTCCTTCCGGAATGTATGCCCAAGATAGAAATAGCTTCTCCTTCTGATGACTTCCATGGGGAGACATACCATTACATTTATTTAAATTTTATGATTTTTCAATAGAATGTAATGGTATCAATCATTCTCTACTCTCGGAGCGAGGATGAATGAGAGCTGGAGCTTGTCTATCGCCTTGTACTCGAGCTTCAGAGGGTAGTCCTTGTTGAACTGGATGGTGACATTGTCGGCGAGCTTCCCGCCGTTTATCATCTTCTTCAGGTACTCGACCGAGTATTTCGCTCGCGCAGGAGCGCTCGCCTCGATCTTCGTGTGATCATTCCCTTTCATCTCGATATGCGCGGCATTAAGGTCTCCTTCGGCAGATATCGTGAACTTATCCTTGTCAGCGAGGAACGTTACAGAGTCAGCGACAACATCGACATCTGCGACTGCCTCATCGAGCATGCTCGCGTTCGTCTTGATCGTCGCAGTGAATGAGAGGTCAGGGACCTTCTGCTCGCGCTCCTCTGTATCGAGAAGCGGTATCGAGAATGTCCTTCTGCTTGTCCCCTTAAGCTCGATCTTCAGCTTTCCTTCCTCAAGCTCGAGTGTAAGGGTGTCGTTCGGTTTTGCCCTTCTTAGGACCTGCTTGAAATTGTTAAGATTGATCGCGATATCAGCATCCTCCTTGACACTGTACTCGACAAATGCGCTGGATAGGAGCTTGAATACGACCATCGCGACATTCGCAGGGTCCATAGCCACCATCTCAAGAGAATTCTTGGTCACCTTGAACCTTGCCTCAGCCACAAGCTCCGATATCACAGAGATGCTGTCTTTGAGGTACTTAGGCTCTGCGAGGGTCAGTTTCATCTGGATTAGAATCTATGCCCAATATTTAAAGATTTCCCTTCTCAGTCGGTCTTTCTTCAGGTTTCTATCCGCTGCTTGCCACAAAGTCAGCATATTTCCTGTCTTCTTTCATTATGTGGTTTACGAGCCAATCTCCAAGGAATGTCTGGACCTCGACAGTGAGAGAAGATGTCACTTCGCCTTTCTCGATTTTTCCCTTGAAGTCAAGAAATTTCTTAATGAATTCGCGGTGTATCTGCTTGTGCCCCGCGAGTCCAGGATACTTGTGCGTAAGCATATATTCTTCTTCATCTGTGAAATGCGTTTTCGCGTAATTACCCAGGAAATTGACTGTCTGGAGTATTTTCTCCTTGCCTTTTCCCGCCATTGCAGAAATCATAAGCTCATTGATTTTAGAGACAAGCTCTTTGTGCTCAGAATCCAGTTTTGCATCTCCGACTGTCATCCTTTGTTTCCATTCTATCATTCACTTCACCTCAAAAATCAGTCTTTCTTCTGCTGCCTGACGCGGACGATGACGTGTCCGTGCTCGAGGAAATCTATTCTCACTTCCTCAAGATTGTTCATCAGGATATCGTTTCCCGCAAGAAGGTAACTCACTTTCGAAGCGTCCTTGATTATGACCCTGTGAGCGACATACTCAAGGATCTTCTTCGGCACAAGGCCTTTTGTGTGGGGATCATTCTCATCGAAGAGAGATATGAAGCAGGGCCTATCGTCAGCATCCTCTTTCTTCTGCTTCTCATCCCGTTTCTTGCGCCCGATAAGGACGCTTTTAGCATTGTATGTCTCAGCCATAGGACTCACTTATCCTGCGGCATTTATATAGGTTTTGGATTGCCTATCTCTTCGGCCCGTATCTCGCTTTCTTGCCAAGCTTCTCCTCTATCCGCAGGAGCTCATTGTATTTGGCAGTCCTCTCCCCTCTTGCCGGCGCCCCTGCCTTTATCTGCCCTGCACCTATCCCGACAGAGAGATGAGATATGAATGTGTCCTCAGTCTCCCCGCTTCGGTGGCTGACCATGATTCCCCATCCGTTCTCCTCAGAGAGCCTTGCCGCGTGGAGCGCCTCGCTGATTGTGCCGATCTGGTTGACTTTCAGAAGCAGGGCATCGCACGCTTCCTCGATGAGGGCTTTTGATATCCTCTCAGGATTCGTCACAAGAAGGTCATCGCCGACGATCTGGACTCTCTTCAGCTCTTTCTTGAGCACATAGAAGTTCGCGAAATCATCCTGCGAGAACGGATCTTCGATAGAGACTATCGGATATCTTTTCACTATCTCTTTGTACTTATCGATAAGCTCCATACCGAAATACTCTTTTCTGTCGCAGAAGTATTTTCCTTTCCTGTAGAACTCGCTCGATGCCGCATCCATCGCAAGGGATATCTTCTTCCTGTATCCCGCCTTCTCTATCGCATCGACCAGCAGGTTGAGTGCCTCATCAGAGCTTGAGAGCGGAGGCGCGAACCCTCCTTCATCGCCTACATTGGTCGCCGCTTTCCCGTACTTTTTCGTGATGACTTCCTTCAATGTGTGGTACGTCTCGACATTCATCCGAAGTGCATCCGAGAAGCTCTTCGCTCCATTCGGATACAGCATGAATTCCTGGAATGCGAGATTGTTCCCTGCGTGCTTTCCGCCATTTATGACATTCATCGATGGAATCGGCATCGCGAATCGCTTGTTCTTGTATATCTCGCCTATATGCTGGTAGAGTGGGATGTGCTTTATCATCGCGTCGCGCCTGATAAGCGCCATCGAGAGCGCAAGACTCGCATTAGCCCCTATTTTATTCTTCTCTTTAGCGAGTATCTTCTCCCGCTCATCGTAATGCAGGTATTCTATCTTTTTCCCAAGAAGCGCGGCATTCCTCACTGCCTTTCCGACGCCAAGACCGAGATATCTTTTCCCGCCATCGCGAAGCTCTTTCGCTTCGTAGATCCCCTTCGAAGCTCCGGCAGGGACAATCGCGCGTGCGACACCCTTCGAGGTAGCTATCTCGACCTCGACTGTCGGGTTTCCTCTAGAATCGAGCACCTCTCTTGACTTCATGTAAGATTTCACAATGCACCTCTTTTTAGTCATTAGCGAGCAGTCGCAGTTTATAGTCCTACTGACTGCAGGCTGATCGCTACAAGCTACCACGAAAGCATCCCGTGGCTCTTCTTATAGTTCTTATAAACATTCCATATCGCGATTTCTCCGACTTTGTTCGCCTTTCCCTGAAGGTCTTTCTTGCCTTCCCCGCTCTCTTTCGGCTTCTTGTCAGGCACAGGGATGAGCGCCCCGAAGAGATCCTTGAATCCGTGATAGAGATGCTTGAATGGGTCGTAGGCAGAATCTTTTCTCGCTTCCTTTCTCCCATCCTCTTTCTTCGCGTCGAACTTCTCTCCGAGATCCCCAAGATACTTCTTGAACTCCTCCTCGAACTGCTCGAATATGTCCTTGAGGGTGCTGTCGTAATCCCCAAGAAGGTCGAATATCTCATCGTTCTTCATCTTGATGTAGTTCTCGCACTCCTTCTCATCCCAGGAATACGAGCGGAAGTTCATCTCTATCCTTCCGACGTGTATCGGGCCGCGCTGATAGCCTTCAGCGTGATAGTTCAATGATGGCCTGCTCCTGTAGAGGAAGCTTGCGACGACAACTCCGTACATATCCTTCTCGACTGTCTCTGTCTTCTCGACAGGCTTTCCGTATTCCTCGACTGTGTAAGTCTTCGATTCCTTGTATGAGCCGACCTTTCGTCTTGCCATTATCTCTATCTCGACCATCGCGCCCTCGAATGCGCTGACCATATCCGGGCTCTCGAGCTTTCGCTCATCCATCGAGAGGCGCTTGAGATTCCTTATATATGGCTTTATCCAGGACATATAGAGCTTTATCGTGTTGTAGTGCTGGCGCAGATACTTCGCTGAGAGGCTCCTTCGCTGCTCAAGCTCCCTTTTCGTGTGGCTTCGCCAGGTGACATATTGGGTGAGTTTCCTTGTGAGAATCTCTCTTACCTTATCATTGAAGCTGTCTTTAAGTCTGTCTACTTTCTCCTTTATCTCTTTCTTCGCTTTCTCAAGGTCCATCTCTTTTATGTATGTCCTGAAGAAAAGGTCAGGAAGGGTGACCATCGCAAGATTCTGCGAAAGCCCATATATCGAGCCAGGGTTCTTCGCCCCTCCCTCGACAAGATCGACCCAAGACCCCTTAAGCGCTATGTCATTCTCAGGACCGGGATTGTAGTACTCAAGCCTCTCATCAAGACTCCTCAATTCCCGGACAAGCTGGAATAATCCTGTCTTGACCATATCGCTTATCCCTCGAAGGAAATTCGCGACACGGTCCTGCTGTATGGCCTGCCTCGCTTGCGAGTTCCCCCACATCGCTGACTGCTCGGCTGCCGAGAACATATCTGTTATCTTTATCACCTCATTAAGACCCATATCGCTTCGGAGGTGATTCAGCACCCAGAAATAATTCTCCTCTATCGACTGGTTGTAGAGCTCATATATCAGGCGGAACTTCCTGTTCGCCTTCGGGTAGCCGGTCTTCACCTTCACAGGCCAGCCTTTCGAATCCTTGTAGACCTCGACCTCATCAGCTTTCGCGATCTTCGCGATCTCACGGTCAGAGACATCGCCAAGCTTCTTCTTGATCCTGTCCTTTAGCTCCTTCGACTCCTTCTCCTTGTAGGATGAGATGTCGGAGAAACCGAACTTGACAAGCCTTCTTAGGTCAGAAATCTCCTGCGGGGTTGGCATACACCCTCTATATTATATGGCTTTAAAAAGGTTTCTTGCCAAACCTTTTTAAATCAGCCGAAAACCACATAAGATGCGCCCTCGTAGTATAGCTTGGAGCGGCAAGATCGCAGGCAAATAGAATAGCAGGTTGCGGTCCTGCTGACCGGGGTTCAAATATTGACGCCTGAAGCGGCAATGCTTCGAACGTCAGTGAGAAAGTCCTCGCGGGGGCATTATTATCCATATGATTATTTCAATTATTTTTCGGAGGTAAAAAATGACACACGAACACAACCACGAGCACGAGTGCGATTGCGGGCACGACCATGATGAGGAATACACCATGGAGGATCTCGCGATAAGCGCCCACAACAGGATAGAGGCATTAATCGAGCTTCTCATAGAGAAGAAAGTGATAACTGAGTCCGAGTACGAGAAGAAGATCGAGGAGCTCGCAGAGCGCGACTTCGACGAAGCGGAAGAAGAGGATGAGGAATAGTTCCTTTTTCCTTTCCGCAAGCTTTTTTAATTCTGATTTCTGATTTTTTAGCATTATGCCTAAGATATCTTCGAAGAGAGAGGAGGAGCACAAGTACCGCGCAAGGCGTATGAGCATCAAGGAAGGCGCGGCATACAGCGTCACCGACGGAGCAGGACTCCGGTTCATCACTCCTTTCGCGCTTGCCCTCGGAGCGAACGCGGCGCAGATAGGGTTTCTTAATTCCGCGCCCCATATGTTTGGGAATCTCTTCCAGATGCTCACATTGCGCCTCATGAAGAGGAGCCCGAGAAAGACAATCGTCGTCTTCGGGGCGCTTATGCAGGGATTGATGTGGCTCCCGCTCATCGCGATTGCTGCCCTTCGCCTCTTCGCCGATATCTCCACCCAGTCCCTTGTGTACCTTCTTATCGCATTCTATACCGTCCTTGTCATCTTCGGAGGGATGATCTCCCCTGCCTGGAACTCCTGGATGAAGGATGTCATCACAAGGCACGTCGGAAGATATTTCGGCAGGCGCTCGAGGATAAATGGCTTTGTGATAATCGCGACAATGCTTGCCGCAGGCGCGCTTCTGGATTTCTTCAGGAAGACTGAGGTATTCTATGGCTTCGTGATATTGTTCCTTCTCGCCTTCCTCGCGAGGATGTATTCTGTCTCTCTTTTCCGAAGGCAGTATGAGCCGAAATTCACCCCGGATGACAGGTATTTCTTTACCCTCCGCCAGTTCGTCGAGCATATGTTCAGCAATAACTTCGGCAGGTTCGTGATATTCGTCTCGCTGCTCTCGTTCGCGACAGCGATAGCTGCCCCATTTTTCGCTGTCTATATGCTAAAGGATCTTGGATTCAGCTACCTCACATTCACGATAGTCTCGATGACAGCGTCTTTCACGACCATCCTCTTCGTATCCTTCTGGGGCCGCTTCGCCGACAAGTACGGGAACATCAAGGTGATGAGGATGACTGGGTTCTTCATCCCATTCATCCCGCTCCTGTGGCTCTTTTTCGGAAGCACGATGCGCGAGAGCGCGACGATACTGATGGTATTTCTTGTTCTCGTCGAAGTGATGTCAGGAATCGTCTGGTCAGGGCTGAATCTTTCGGCGGTGAATTTCATCTATGATGCTGTGTCGCGTGAGCGGCTCGCCATCTGTGTCGCCTATTTCAATATACTGACAAGCATAGGCGCATTTTTCGGCGCGATGATAGGAGGGTTCATAGCATCGAGTGGGATTTTCGCATTCGGGCTAAAACCAATCCTGCTTATCTTCCTCCTGAGCGGAGTCCTGCGTGCGGCAGTGTATTTCCTGATGATGCCAAGGCTGCAAGAGGTCCGGCCTGTCAAGAAATTCGGATTGAAGGAGGCAGAGAGGAAGCTGCGCCATATGAAGCCTGAGACTATAATCAAGATATTGAGATGAATCAGAAAACCCTTATCGGCGCATCGATGATGAAGAATAATCCTGAAGCATCCTCTCTTGTTTTCACTCCTCTAGGTTCGCCCGATTTGACATACTTGCGTCCGAAAATCCCATTTTTTTCCAATTTGTAGAATTGATATTCCGAGATTCTCGCGAAAAGTGCTTCTTTTTTGTCTCTCACAAATCCCTCTAATCCATATATCTGTTCCGAACAGTCATACATCTCATCTGTTCCGCCGATGGATGGTTTTAGCATTCGCTCGCCCGATATCGGTTCTGCAGTCTTAGAATATATTATGAATCTCGATACGGAGTCATCAAGGGTCACTATCTTTCCCCTCGTTGTGTCAAGGATATCCTTTATTTTCGAAAGATCGTTTTTCTCTATGAACTCTGCAAGGACTTTCTCGAGTTTTGGAAAAATCCTGCTCTGGAAATAGGCAAGATCGGGTGAGGTGAGAAAGACAGGGATTTTATCCATTCTTCCATCCAATCAAGAAATTATAAAAATCTTTTGTCGTCAGCCCTTGATGACATCAGTGCTGCTCGGCGACAGCGCCCTTCTTTATGAACTTGAATGCGGAGTAGGCGGCGATTGTTCCCTGCGCTGCGGCTGTGATTATCTGCTTCAGATTCGAGCCGCTTGTTATGTCTCCTGCTGCGAAGACTCCTGGGATCGATGTCACCATATCCTTATCGACAGAGATGTAGCCGCCTTCCTCGGTCTTGAGCTCGAAATGATGCATAAGCGATGTGACTGGTATTCCGCCTATCTCGACGAAGATTCCGTTGAGCGCGATCTCCTTTCCACTCTCAAGAAGGACTGAGCCCACCATATTCTTGCCTTTTATCTCCTTGATGTTCGAATTCAAGACCTGCTCTATCTTCTTCTCTGCGCCTATCTTCTCGAGGGTGATAGGTTCTGCCCTCAATCTGTCCCTGCGGTAGATTATGTAGACTTTCTTCGCGTACTGAGCCAGAAGAAGAGCCGCGGTCCCCGCAGCGTCGCTTCCTCCGATGACGGCGACAGCCTTCTCCTTGAAGAACGCTGCATCGCAGGTCGCGCAGTAGGAGACGCCTTTCCCTATGAATCTCCTCTCCTCAGGAAGATTCAGCTTCCTTCTCTCTGTCCCCATCGCGAGAATGAGTGTCCTTGAACGGTATTCCTTATCCTCTGTCCGCACGACGAAATGGTCATTTTTCTTCGCGACATCTTTCGCCTCATCCTCGATGAGCTCGACCCCGAGGCCGACTGCGTGCTCCTTGAATTTCTGCATCAGCTCGAATCCAGGGATCGATTTCTCGCCTGGCCAGTTCTCGACAAGATGAGCCTCATTAGCGAGACCCCCGGTCTCTTTCGATATTATCGCGGTCTTGAGCCTGTATCTCGAAGAATATATCCCTGCGGACATTCCTGCCGAGCCGCCTCCGATAATTATCACATCGTAATCCGCCATATGTGGGACAATCCCGCACATATTTATAAACTTAATGCAGTTGTGGATGGTCGTGACTATAAAAATCACAACCAAGGGCTGCTCTCGATATAGAAGAAATCGATGAGGAGGTGGATGACGACTCCGATAAGGAGGAAGAAGTAAAGCTCATCGTACTCCTCCATTGTCCTCTTCCGTATCACGTGGTGATGGTATAGGAATATCGAGAGAGCGAATAGGAAGAAGCCGACAGAGAACCAGCTCGCCGCACTGTCCGAAAGAGGCGCTATCAGGTTGTAGGCCTTCGTGCCAAGTATCTTTTCCAGATTCACTGTGGCATTGAGTATTCCGGATATCCCGAACTTCAGTGCATCAGGTACTATGTTTCCGAGAAAGACCGCTATCGAGAACTCGAGCCGGAAATGGATAAGATGCACGATGATTGCGGATAATGCCGCAGCGGATATATGCGTGAGAACCCCTCCCATGCATCAGATTCAGAATCTTTGTTTTATAAATCTACCTGCAGCTCGATATTGTCATCTTTTCGTGAGATATAATCGTCTCGCATATTTTATCAGTCC